>NZ_JBEFZE010000002.1:0-282649 GCF_042762395.1 Pseudogemmobacter sonorensis | reverse complement strand
GCATCCGCCCCTTTGCCGGGCAGATAGATGGCGCAGACCTGCACCCCGACGCCGTGCTGTTCCATCATCTGCCGCATCAGCCCCTGCGGACTCGCGCCCCGCGGCGGCTGTCCGGCCGTGGCGCTTTACATGGGCGATTTAACCCCAGTCCGCGCCCGTCAGCACATCGAGCGGTAGCTTGATATATCGCCTGCCGTTGGACTCCGGCTCGGGCAAGCGCCCGCCATTCATGTTGATCTGCAAGGCGTGAAGGATCAACTTCGGCATCGGCAGGGTTGCGTCGCGCGCATCGCGCACTGCCACGAATTCCGCCTCGGTCCGGTATCTGGACATGTGGATGTTGTGGGCCTTTTGCTCGGCCACGGTCGATTCCCACTGCGGTTCGCGCCCGCCGGGTTGATAGTCATGTCCGGTGAAGATGCGCGTCTCGTCAGGCAATGCGAGGATCGCCTGAATCGAGTTCCACAGAGCTTTGGCATTTCCGCCAGGGAAATCGGCCCGCGCCGTGCCGCTGTCAGGCTGGAACAGCGTGTCGTGGACAAAGGCGGCGTCGCCGATCACATAGGTGATCGAGGCCAGCGTATGCCCCGGCGAGAACATGACACGCGCCGGAATCGTGCCGACCATGAAGGTATCGCCATCGGCGAAGAGCCTGTCCCACTGGCGGCCGTCATCGGGAAAGTCGGGCCAATTGTAGAAGCCTTTCCACAGCTTTTGCACCTCGACCACCTTTGCGCCGATGGCCGTGGGCGCGCCGGTCTTTTCCTTGAGGTAATGCGCGGCGGAAAAATGGTCGGCATGGGGGTGGGTGTCGAGGATCCATTGCACGCGATAGCCTTTGTCAGAGACAAAGCGCAGAATCTCATCGGCATGTTCCGTTCCGGTCTGGCCGGATTTCTCATCGTAGTCATAGACCGGGTCGATGATCGCGCAGTCTTTTGTGGCAGGGTCGGCTACGACATATTGAACCGACCAGGTGCGCGGATCGAAGAACCCGGTCACTTCGGGTTTTGCGGACATCTGAGGTTCCTTTCGTGGAAGATGCTGGGCCCTTGCTTGGGCATCCTGTGCAAGCCAGTTCTGCGCCCCGCTTGCGTCACATCCCTTGACCTGCGCGAACCCGGCCAGGTCTTCGGATGTCATCCGGCCGGCAAGCACCTCGCCGATGGCCCATAGGGTGAAGGATCGCGCGCCGGAGCGGCAATGCGCGAGAACCGGTCCCGAAGCGGCGTCGAGCATGGTGCGAAACGTCTCCACCACCTCGCCATTGATCGTGGAGCCGGTCACCGGCAGCCAGAGATAACCCATGCCGACGGCGGCGGCCGCCTGACGCATGGTTTCATGATCGGGCTGGTCGGCTTCCTCGCAATCGGGGCGATTGTTGAGAATGGCGACAAACCCCATCGCGGCAATCCGGGGCATATCCGCAGCCCGGATCTGGCCGGTGATGAAGAAGCTGTCTGTGATACGGATCGGTGTCATGAAGGCGGACTTTCGCAGCGCAGGTCAGGTCGGGCAGGGGCAGGATGCCCCTGCCTTGATGTTCAGAGAGTGCGGGTCGAGAAATACCAGTCGACCGTATTGTAACCCTCGGCGGCGCGCGCTTCGGCCTCTTCCGGGGTTTTCGGAGGCGGCACGATGACCGGCTGGCCGGGCACCCAGGCTTCGGGCATGGCGCAGGCATTGGCGTCAGCCGTCTGCAGGGCGACGACGAGGCGATGGATTTCCGCCACCGACCGGCCTGCATTCATCGGGTAGTAGAGCATCGCACGCAGCACGCCCTCGGGGTCGATCACGAAGGTGGCCCGTACCGCAGCCGTGTCCGAGGCGCCCGGCATGATCATGCCATAGTCATGGGCAACCTTCATGCTGAGATCTGCAATGATCGGAAAGCCGATCTCGGTGCCAAAATTCTGCTTGATGTTGCGCGTCCAGGCGATGTGCGAATGGGTGCTGTCGATCGACAGGCCCAGAAGTTGCGTGCCGATCGCGGCGAACTGTTCCTGCAATTTGGCAAAGCCGATGAATTCGGTGGTGCAGACCGGGGTGAAATCTGCCGGGTGCGAGAACAGGACCAGCCATTTTCCGCGGAAATCGGCCAGCGTCTTGCGGCCATGGGTGGTCGGTGCGTCGAAATCGGGCGCCGGTTCGTTCAGCCGCGGCAGGGTGGGGGCGTCGGTCATCTGGAAACCTCTGGGTTCGTGTTTGCGATGACCAAGAGGTAAGAGGTTTGCACATATATATGAAATTAATTATATGACTAATTGTAATCTGGATTTTCAATAATATGCCCAGCCTTCGCCAACTTCGCTTTCTGACCGCACTTGCCGATACGCTGAATTTTTCGCGCGCGGCAGAGGTCTGCAACGTGACGCAGCCGACGCTTTCGACCGGGTTGAAAGAACTTGAGGGGCGGCTTGGCGTTGCGCTGGCCGAGCGCACACGGCAATCGGTCATGCTGACCCCGGCGGGCGAGGATATTGCCGCGCGTGCCCGCCGGATACTGGCCGAGGTCAAGGATATCGAGGCGGCGGCGCGCCAGCACAGCGGTGCATTCCAGAACGAGGTCCGTCTTGGCGCCATCCCGACTGTGGGTCCATTCCTGTTGCCGCGCGCCCTGCCCCGGATCCGGCGTCGCTGGCCCGAGCTGCGCATCTTCCTCCGCGAGGAGTTGACCGAAAGCCTCGCCGCCGGCCTGGCCGAGGGGCGCCTCGACATCATCCTGGTCGCGCTTCCCCATGATCTGGGCGACGCGGTCGTCGAGCCATTGTTTTCGGATGGCTATCAGCTTGCCGTCAGCAAAAGCCATCTCCTCGCCGCCAGGGGTGCCGCTGCCCCGGAGGATCTGTCGCGCACCCCGCTTCTGTTGCTGGAGCGCGGTCACTGCCTCCAGCGCCATGCTCTGTCGGCCTTTCCGGGGATAGAACTGCGCGCCGACGACACATTCGCCGCGACCAGCCTGCCGACGCTGATCTCGATGGTGGAGGAAGGCCTGGGCATCACGTTGCTGCCGGATCTCGCCATCGCTGCGGGCGCGTCGCGCGGGCACGAGATCGCGCTTCTGCCGCTGCCCGGCGCATGCCCGCGCAGGGTGGTGCTGGCCTGGCGACCCGGATCGCCGCATGCGGCAGCGTTCCGGCAGATATCCGCGCTGTTTCGAGAGGTGCACGCTGCGACGATTTCTGCCTGAAACATGGTTTCAGCTCGCGTATGTCCCGATATGTCGGCACATGCCGGACAGGGTTTTAGTAACAGGAAGCCTTTCGAGCCGGTTCCGGATCTGCTGGAGAAATTCCTCGGCGGCGGCGGCCGGATCGGGATCTGCAAGTCCTGCATGATCCACAACGGCTATGCCGCCGGACAGATGGTGGACGGCTACGAGATCGTCACCGCGCCGGAGGTCATCGACCTGATGATGGGCGCGCCGCGCGTCTTGGCGTGATCAAACAGGTTTGCATACAACCTTGGCTCGAGAACAACACGGAACGGCTGGAGCCGGTGGAAGATAGGCTGCTGGCCGACGTGACCGAATTGAACGCCCGCATCGAGGCGCTGACCTTCCCGCCAGAGAAAGTCGTGGGCGGTGCGGCTGTGCTGATGGAGGAAGTGGCCTTTCTCAAGATCTCGGGCGAAGAGAACCGCCGTTCCCGCACCGAGCCGTGGGATCTAACGGCCAACACCCAAGGCTCCTATCAAATCGTCAACCTGGTCCGGCCTTTGATCGCCGGGACCGAGGCCGAGTTCCCCGCCCGGTGAACGACAACTTCACCCACATCTTCGATATCGTGAAGCAGTATGAGAATGGCGAGGGCGGCTATGTCTCCTGTCTCGAACTGACCGACGCGGACCGCAATGAGGTCTCGGCGGCGATCAACACCCTCGCCGAGGATCTGTCCACGCTCTACGGCAAGCTGGGTCTGAACTGACCCTTGCAAGCCAGCCCGCCAACCGACCGGCAACGGACCGGGAGGGCGCCGTCAGGCACTTGCCCGGATCGCCGTTTCGATCCGCCCGGCCAGGCTCAGGCCGTTGTTCAGGCAATCCACAACGCCGATACCGCCGCGCCAGTTGCCGGTCAGATAGAGGCCGGGCAGCGCAGCCAACCGGCTGTCGAGCCGGTCGAGCCGTTCCAGATGCCCGATCTCGTATTGCGGGATGGCCGCGGGCCAGCGGCGCAGGTTCCAACGCAGCGGCGGCGCATCCAGACCCAGCAGATCGGCCAGATCCTTCGACACCAGTCCCAGCAATGTTTCGTCGTCCAGATCCGGTGCAGAGGGGTTCCGCCGCCCGCCGATGAAAGCCGTGATCAACTTGTGGCCCGCGGGCGCACGCCCCTCGAACAGGCTCGACGAAAACAGCGCGCCCAAGGTGGGCCGGCCTTCAATGCGCGGCAGCAGCATCCCGAACCCGCCGAGCGGGCGCCCCCCCGCCCCGGGGCCGAAGCCGAGCGTCACCACCGCCATCGGCGCATAGGGGACGGCGTCCAGCAGCGCCGCTGCCTCCGCATCCAGCTGCCGCAGCAACCCCGCGCCGACATGGGCCGGCGTGGCGAGGATCAGATGTGCAGCGCGCCAGACGCGCCCCGTCCGGTCGCGGACCTGCCAGCCAGCGCCGTCGCGCGCGACCTCCGCCGCCTCGACCCCGCAAAGCAGCGTCGCCCCCCCGTCCCGCAGACGCTCGGCAATCCGGTCCGTCAGCACCTGCAATCCGTCCGCAAAACTGAGGAGCCGCCCGCGCCAGCCCGGCGGCAGCCTGGGCCCATCCTTGCGCCGCCGCCGGGCAGCAGACAGCCCTCCGCGCAAGAGCGAGCCATGCTCCGCCTCCAGCGCATGCAGGCGCGGAAAGGCGGCGCGGATCGACAGCCTGGAGGGATCGCCGGCATAGACGCCGGACACGAACGGATCGACCAGCAGGTCGCGCACATGCGGCCCAAGGCGCCGGGCGGCGAACTCCGCGACGCTCTCATCCGGGTCGACGCCCCGGGCGACCCAGGGTTCGCGCAGAAGCCGTGGCAGGGCCGGGCGCAGCAACGCGCTGCCGAAAAGGCCGAGCGGCCCGCGCGGCAGCGCCTCCAGCCTGCCGCCGCTGACGACATAGCGCCGCGCCGCCTGCGGATCGCTCAGCAACACGGCGCCATCGAGACCGAGATCCCGCAACACGGCATGAAGCTGCGGGCTGACGGCGAGCGTATTGGGGCCAGCCTCCTCCAGCCAGCCGCCGTCGCGGCGGGACCGGATGACGCCGCCGGGCCGGTTGCGCGCCTCCAGCAGGGTCACGCGCAGGCCTGCCCGCATCAGCCCCCAGGCCGCGGACAGGCCGCTGACCCCTCCGCCCAGGACCAGAACATCCGCCGACGCCTCCCCGGTTGCGTCACCTTCCGTCGTCATGGCGCCGCGCGGGGGCAGGCTCGGTCCTTCCATCATTCCGGCCATCATTCCGGCCGGAGCAATTCGCCGTCGAAGGCGGCTTTCAGCGTGCGGGCCGAGACGATGGCGAGGATCAGCGAGCCGGCCAGCAGCGCGATCCACAGCACCGGCTCCGCCCAGGCGCCAGGATAGGCATGGGCCGCCGACAGTGCCGCCACGAGATAGGTCGCGGTCGGAAAGGTCGTCCCCCACCAGGACATCGCGAAGGGAACCGACGCCAGGTCCCGCAGCATCGCGATATAGATCAGCATCAGGAAGGTCGCATAGCCAAGGAACGACAGCGCCACCGGCCCGTAGACTCCGGTCAACTGGCTGAGCGCGACACTGGCCACCGAAGGCGGCGCGAGGAAAATGACCAGGGTCGGGCGCAACCTTTCGGGCAGCGGCGGGCCGTTGAAGATCCGGCCGAACAGCAGCGGCTGGACGCTGGCCCAGAGGACGATGCCGATCCCGAACAATGCCCATGAGGCGGTGACGAAGCCGAGTTTCGCACCGAAGATCGGTGCCACGATATTCCCGACCAGCGGGATCAGCAGGGGCGGCGTCAGCGCGGCGGCCTCCCTGGGCGCCCGCAGCATGGTGCGCAACAGAAGGACGCCGATGGACACATGCAGCACGACCGCGACGATCCAGACCCCGGCCGCGAGATCCTGCGAATAAGGGATCAGCCCGCCGGAGATCAGCATGAGGCCGATGGAGATGGCGCCCGCGAAGGCCGACCTCACCGGGTGCTTCAGATCACCGGCCAGCGCCTGGGGATGCCGGATCATCCGTGTCAGATGCAGCACCGCGACAAGCACCCAGATCGCCATCGCGGCGAACAGAAGCGCCTCGCCGATTGCCGCCGGCGCGCCGATGACCCTGGCGGCCTCGCGCCAGGCGAGGCCGAGGCCGCCGAACCCCATCGGAGCAGCAAAGAGCGGAAGCGGAAGATGTGTAAGTCGCGCGACCGGCGCGTCCGGATGTGCGGTGGTATGTGGCATTGTCTGGTCCTGCGATGAGCAGATCTGTCAGGCGGCAGCCTCGGTTGCCGACTGCCGGGGATTGCAGGCGCGTGATGCGTCGGGTCTCGGGAAAGTCACGGCATCTTGCCGATGCCTTCATATGGAAGGGGCTTCGATCGCGCCGTAGGACGGGTGAAAACGTAGACGACGCCCGAAAGCATCAGGGCCGCAACCGCCGCCGACAGCGGCCAGCCCGGATCCCGCAGCGTGAAGAACAGGACGAACCCGAAGGCAGATCCCGTCAGGGCCATCCATTTCGCGCGCAGCGGGATGGCGCCATGCAGGCGCCATGCGGCAAGCATCGGCCCGAAGCGCGGGTGTTCCAGAAGCCATCCTTCGAGACGCGGTGATGATCGCGCGAAACAGGCCGCGGCAAGGATCAGGAAAGGCACCGTCGGCAGAACCGGAAGGAACACGCCGACAAAGGCAAGCCCGGCGAACAGCAATCCCAAGGCGAGAAACATGTGACGAACGATCCCGCGCGACATGATCGGCACGTCGGCAGCCATTGCGTCTTTCGCGTCTTTCTTCATTCCGGCCTCCCCTGGTCCGGGCCGAGCTTCGGCGTTGCGGGTGCGGCAGCCACAGGCACGCCACAAGCGGAGAACACCCTGAAGGTCATTGGATGACAAGCCTTTCTCTCGATTTCAAATCGACAGGACATCTGGCGGTTGCTGCCTGAAACGGTCGCGTGTCGCGGAATTGCGTGATCTTGCTACAGCAAATGGTCCGGGAAAATCAGGGCGCGATACGACAACCTGTCGTTCTGACCCGACAGGCAGGCGTGGCAGGGTGACGCACGACATGTCGTCATGCCGGGCATGATGCACAATCCGGATCCTGCGGCCTGCCGTGCAAGGTCCAGAAACAGGCGCGAACCCTGCACAAGCGGCCTACAGGGCGCGCAGGCGCACGACCGCCGTCGAGATCGCGAACAATCCGGCGCAGGTAAGGATGATGACCGGGCCGGCCGGCCAGTCCAGCGCCACGGCGAGCGCCAGCCCCACGAGGATCGCCAGCCCGGCCGAAGCGGTGGCGAAGGCGACCATGTGTTTCATGTCGCGCGACCAGTGCGCGGCAACCGCGGCAGGCAGGGTCACAAGCGCCAGCACCATGATCAGCCCGACGACCTGAATCAGCAGGACGACGGTAACGGCGACCAGGACGAGCAGGAGATAGTTCAGCAGGCGCACCGGCAGGCCGCGCAGGCGGGCGAACTCGGGGTCGAGGCAGAGGCTGACAAAGGGCCGCCACAACAGGACCACGACGATGGCTATGAGGGCAAGGCCCACGCTCATGAAGGCAAGCCGCCCCGGCCCCACGGTCAGGATCGAACCAAACAGATAGCTCATCAACTCGACATTGTAGCCAGGGGTCCGCGCGATGAACAGGATGCCGATGGCCATCCCGACGGCCCACATCGCGCCGATCAGCGCATCTTCATGCCGTGACCCTTCCGCCTGCGCGCGATCGTCGAGCCAGCCAATCAGAAGGGCCGAGAGGATCGCGGCGGGAAGGGCGCCGATCTCGGGTGAAAACCCGTAGTGATAGGCAGCACCCAGCCCGCCAAGCGCCGAATGGGCGACAGCGCCCGCCAGAAAGGCAAGACGCCGGATGCGCACGAACGGACCGATCAGCCCGCAGGCGAGCGCGGCGACAAGACCCGCGGCCAGCGCCCACCGCATGAACCAGTATGTCAGCAGAACCATCGGATCCTCGCTCGGGATGTCTCAGCCGAAGATCAGCGCGGCAAGGCGCGCCGCATCGGCACTGGGTTCGGCTTCGCGAAATGCGGGGCCGAGGCAGAAGACGCGGTCCGCCGTTGCAGCGATCCGCGCCAGATCGTGCGATACGATCAGAATCGTGGTGCTGCGCCCCAGATCGCGCAGCAGGGCGAAGATCGCATCGGCGCTGGCCTGATCGACGCTGGCGGTCGGCTCGTCCAGCAGCAGCAGCGCGGGATCGGCGGCCAGCGCACGCGCGATCAGCCCGCGTTGAAGTTCGCCCGCCGACAGCGCAGAAAGCCGCCGCCCGGCCAGATGGCCTGTCCCTGTCGACGCCAGGGCCGCATCGACGCGGCCCCTGTCGGCCTGCGTCTGCCGGCGCGGAAGCAGGCCCGGCCCGGTCAGTGCGGTCTCCACCACCCCCCTCAGGGTGATCGGGAAACCGCGGTCGAACCCGGCGGCCTGCGGCACCAGCCCCATCTTCGGTGCGGCCTGCGCCGGCGTCTGCCCGAAGGCCAGCACCCGCCCGGCAGAGGGCTGGACAAGGCCGGCGATCGTCATCAGCAGTGTCGTCTTTCCTGCGCCATTCGGGCCGATCAGCCCGTGGATGCCCGGCCCGTCCACGGTAAAGGATATGTCGCGCAGGACCGCCTGCCCGCCGCGCCGGACGGACAGGACCTCGACCGCGAGCGGGGCTGTCATCTGAAAGAGGCCGCGAAGGCATCCGCGACGATCGCAAGATTGTCGACCGGATCGGCGGCAAGCGGGTCCAGCCGGACCACTTGCCCGCCGATCTCGCGCGCGACCGTTTCGGCTTCTTCAGAACTGAACTGCTGCTGCACGAAGATCACCCGGATGCCCGCGGCCTTCGCGGCGTCGATTGCGGCGGCGATCATCCGTGGCCCGGGCTCCATGCCCTGCTGCTCGATGGCGATCTGCTCCAGCCCGTAGGCATCCGCGACATAGCCCCAAGCAGGATGGAACGTGAGAAAGGCCCTTCCCCTGAACGGCGCGAGCCTTTCGGCCACGTCCCGGTCGGCGGCATCCAGACGCGCAAGCCAGGCCTCGGTGTTGACCGCGAAGTCGGCGGAGCGGGACGGGTCCAGCGCACTCAGGCTGTCACGCAGCGCGGCGGCGATCTGGCGAAGCTGGGGCGGGGCCAGCCAGATATGCGGATCGGGAATTTCCCGGCCCACGTTCTGGCCATGTCCCATGATACTGCGCATTGTAACGCTTTCGTTCAAGGCAAGGACCGGCATATCTGGGCGGGCGGCCCGGATCTGGGGCAACCAGTTCTTCTCGTGCGGGATCCCCATCGCGACATAGAGATCAGCGGAGTGCAACGCGGCCATCTGCGCCGGTGAAGGCTCGAAGGTCGCAGGTGCGGCGCCGGGCGGGACCATGAGCTGGACCTCGACATGCGCGCCGCCGATCTCCTCTGCCATCGCCTTCTGGGGCAGTATGGAGACGACGATGTTCAAGGGATCGCTTCCGGCGCATGCCGGGGCGGAAAGGCAGGCAGCCGCGATCAATGCGGATGCGATGAAGGAACGACGGAACATGTGCTTTTCCAGTAATGTTATAGCATAACAAACATAGTCCGGCACTCTCCGCCGTCAACGGTGATCCGCTGCCCTGCGACAGAATGCCACGAGAGTATATGGCCGACCGCCCCCGACCGAGCGAGGGCCAGGCGGCGCCCGCACGTCGCCCTGGGGCGGATCGCCGCAGAGAAGGCCATAAACAGGTTCACTTCCAGGCATGAACGCCGCGGCGCGCATCACCCCCCTCCGCGTTCCGATAAAGCCGACGATCAGGCCAGGCCCGCGGGTTTTGTGCAGAAACGCAACAGTCGCGCTGCATACCCCGGTATTCCGGCATTCCGCATGGACCGGCCGCAGCGCCCGCCCCTATTGAAGGGTCAGATCCCATTTCCGACCCTTTCAGATGCAGACGACCGAAGATCATCCGCTGCGCTATGCGCTGGTCAGCGAGCTTCACGCCCGGCCTTTTCCGGTGCTGGAGACGCCTTGCCAGGTGGTCTATCTGGCGATCAAGGAACCCATGAATGCTGCGGGCCGCGACAGGGTCCAGGACCGCGCGCATCTGCTGGCTCTGCTCGATGGCCACGGCTCGCCCCATCCGCAACCCGAGGCCACGCATTTCTCGGGTCCGATCGGGCGGCATGATCTGAAATGGGAAAGCCATACCGAATTCGTGACCTATTCCGCCTTTGGCTCCGGACTGTCCGAGCGTCCCTTTGACCCTGCCGAGGCCGAGGTCTTTCCAGCTGACTGGCTGGCGCAGGCGCCGGGCAAGCGGCTGGTCTCTCTGCTGATCCGGGTCGAGGCGATGCCCACCGGCGAGGAGGAGATGCTGGCACGGCTTGAGGAGTGGTTCGAGCCCGAAAGCCTCGCCGCAAGCCGCGTGATCGACGGGGCGGCGGTGGTGGCGGGGGATTTCCGCATCGACCCGGCAGGGCACATGCGCTTTGCGGTCTTCGTGCAGCCGGGAACCGGCGGGCGCAGGATCGGCCGGATCGTACAGCGGCTGTGCGAGGTGGAGACCTATCGCGCGATGTCGATGCTGGCGCTGATGCGGGCGCGCGCGCTCTCGGCCCGGCTTAACCAGATCGACCCGGAACTCGCGGCGCTGGTAACCGGGCTCGACGGCAGCGAACGCTCGCCTGAGGCCTTGCTGCACGACCTCTTGCGGATCTCGGCCGAGCTGGAGCGGCTGGCGATGAAGCTGTCGTTCCGCTTCGGGGCGACGGCGGCCTATGAAGCGATCGTGAACCAGCGGATCGAGGCGATGCGGGAGGCCCGCATCGGCGGGCGACAAAGCTTTGGCGAATTCATGACGCGCCGCTACGATCCGGCGATGCGCACGGTCAAATCCGCCGAGGCGCGCCTGGCCAGCCTGGCCGAACGGGCCGAGCGCGCAGCCGAACTCTTGCGTACACGAGTGGATGTGGAGCGCTCGGCCCAGAACCAGAAGCTGCTGGAAAGCATGGACCGCCGCGCCGACCTGCAACTGCGGCTCCAACACACGGTCGAGGGGCTTTCGGTCGTGGCGATCAGCTATTACGCGGTCAATCTGGCGGCCTATCTGGCCTGGCCCCTCACCGAGCCTATCGGCTTCTCGAAAGGGCTGACCATGGCGTTCTTGACGCCCTTGGTGATGGTGGGTGTCTGGCTCATGATCCGGCGCATCCGGCGGGCGATGCACTGACCTCGGCGACGCCTTGAGGGGCGTTGCCGCCTCCTGCTCGATCTCGGGGCCAAACAGCGAGGATCACGCAGGAACACGGCTCGGCCTTGGCGCCGAAATCCGCGAAGCCGACTCTAACGATGCGACGGGGCGTTTCTATCGCGGATCAGGAAGCCCCGCTGACCGGAGACAGCGGTCTCGGCTCGCCATCGTGGCCTCGGCGATGGAACGGCTGACAGTCGATCTGCGCCCCGATGCGGCCGATGCGCGGCAAGGATAGTTGTGGCGCGCTCTTGGGCGGCCTCCAGCCGGGCGCGGACGCGGGCACGGGCCTCCGGATCGCTCAGGACGACCTTCGGCGGGACGTCGATCCAGAGCGGGCCATGGACACCCAGCCCGAACAGCGTGTCGATGGCGACGGTCATCTTCGTCGCCCGGGCAAGGTCGGATTGCTCCGGCCCGCCCGAGCCGGGGCAGACCTCGCCGAACACCAGCCGCTCGGCGGCCCGGTCGGCCATCGCATAGGCAAGTTCGGCCTCCAGATCCCCGATCAGGTTCGCGTGGCCGACAAGGCGGCGGCTGGTCGTGCCGCCGTCCCTGGTGAGCATGACCCGGATGACCTCGCCTGCCTCCAGCACGGCGCTGGCGATCGCGTGACCGCATTCATGCACGGCGGCACGCCGATCCCAGGCTCGCCGGCCCGATCGGAGGCCCCGAGAAGCCTCTGCAAGTCCGCGGGCCGCAGGTCCCGCCCTTCACTGCGGGCCGTGGCGCGGGCTTTGCGGATCGCCGCATCGACCTCGGCGGCGCTGCTGTCGACTGCGGCGCGGGCCAGATCGCACAGGTTCGCCGCATCGAACGCCGCGCCCAGATGGCGCTGCAGGATGCCCAGGATCGCCGCGGCATCGGGGATCGGAACCTCGATCTTCAGGTCGAACCGCCCGGCGCGCAGCACCGCCGGATCGATTCGGTCGGGATGGTTGCAGGCGCCGATGACGATCACGCCCTCCTCGCGCGAGATGCTATCCATCTGTTCGAGGAAGCTTCTCCAGCCAGGCAAAATCCCGGGGCTTCATACCATGTCCTCCTGATCGGTGCGGGCGGCGCGATCCGCGGCATCAAGCGCGCGCATCTGGGCGATATAGGCCGCGAGCAATTTCACCAGTTGCCCGGGATCGTCGACTGTCCCGAAGTGCCGGAGTTCGAAGCTCAGGAAGCCCGGCTGCGGATCCTTCGCGCCCAGGCTCGCGGCAAGATCGGCCTCAAACCGGGCGAAGGGCCGGCCCAGCCGATACCAGCGGCTTGCGGTCCTCGCCCAGCCAGCCTCGGCATCGAGAGCGATCAAGCGCGAGGTGACGATCGCATCATTGCCGAGGACCGGATGCCCGGTGACCTCACCCCACAGGCCGACGGCCCCATAGCGCGAGATCACCGGCCGCCAGAGATCAAGGACAGGCGCATCGGCCAGATCCGTGGCGGTTGGGCCGACCTCGGTTGCGGCGATGACAGCAAGTATCCTGTCGAGCCGGCCACGATCCTCCGCGTCGAGTGTCCGTGTCATGTCGGTTTCTCCATCGATGATTGGCAAAAGGGGGCCGTCCCGCGGCCGGAACCGCGGATCGGCAAGGGTCAGGGGTGGGAAAGACGGCGGCCGGATCGGGCACCCATGGATTTGCCAGTTGCTCGATCGCCTGTGACGCACTGGTGCTGGTCGTGGGTGCTTCGCCTCAGTGCTTCCTGTTGCGGATGCGGTCTTCCGCGTCGATCCGCCGTATCCGTTCGATGCCTTCGGCCAGCAGGTCGGCCAGTTCATCAAAGTCGTCGATGGTGAGGCAGCCGGGCAGGTCGAAGCGGATGAAGCCGGGGGCGAAGGTCTTCATGCCGAGAGCATGGGCGATATCCAGTTCGAGAACGGCGAAGGGCGACCCGAGCACATACCATCGGGACGCGGTCCGCGCCCAGCCGTCCTCGGCATCGAGGCCGATCAACTGCGAGGTGAGAACCCGGTCGCAGGTCAACAATGGATGGCCGGTGCCCCTGCCCCAGAGGGCAGGCACGCCGCCCGGGGTCACGACCGGGCGCCAGAGATCCAGCTTCGGGGCGTGCAGGAGGTCTTCGGTGCACGGGCCGGCCTCGGCGGCGGCGATGGCGGTCAGTAGCCTGTCGAGCACAGTGCGGTTGTCAGGTGTCATGATGGTGTTTTCCAACAGGAATGATAGGCGGAAAGGGTGGGCTGACCCTCCGTGGGGGCGATGGCCGGAGGCTGGCCAGTGGGCCGTGAGGGATCACCCAGCCAGCCGTTCGTCCCCGGCTTCGTCACCGCCCTCACTACGTCCGGCATTCAGACCGCTGACGCGAAGCGGCTCCAGCCAGGCGGTCAGCGCTTCGCCCATCAACTCACGCTCGCGGACCAATGCCTCGGCCATGGCTTCGAGATGCGGCCGGTGCGCGGCGAGGATCGTCGTGGCCTGCTCTTCGGCCGCCTCCAGCCGGACGCGGATGCGAGCGCGGGCCTCAGGGTCGCGCAACAGAACCTCTGGCGGGGTATCAATCCAGACCGGACCATAGGCACCGAGCCCGAACAGCGTGTCGATCGACACCGCCAGCTTCGTCGCCCGGGCAAGATCGGACTGCTCCGGCCCGCCGGCCCCGGCGCAGGTATCGCCGAACACCAGCCTCTCGGCGGCGCGCCCGGCCATGGTATAGGCGAGTTCCGCCTCCAGATCCGCGACCAGCCCGCCTTGCTCGATCAAGCGGCGGGTGGTCTGGCCGCCGGCCCGGGACAGCAGAACCCGCAGCACCTCGCCGGTGCCGAGCAGCGTGCCGGTGATCGCATGCCCGCATTCATGGACGGCGGCGCGCCGGTCCCAGGCGTCGCTGGTCGTGCCGGTCGCCGCGAACTGCGCCCGCAGGTCGTCGAGCCGCAGCGCGCGACCCGCGCTCCGGACCATGGCCCGGGCCTTGCGCACCGCCGCATCCACTTCCGCGGCGCTGGCGCCGGAAGCGGCGCGAGCGAGATCGCGCAGATCCTCCTCGCTGAACGCCTCGCCAAGGTGGCGGCACAGGATGCCTAGGATCACCGCGGCGTCCGGCAGCGGCACCTCGACCTTCAGATCGAACCGCCCCGCCCGCAGCACCGCCGGGTCGATCCGGTCGGGATGGTTGCAGGCCCCGACCACGATGACGCCTTCCTCGCGCGAGATCGAATCCATCTGCTCCAGGAAGCCATTGATGACCTGCATGCGGTAGTTCGAAGCATGCCGGTCGCTGTCCTCGCGCGAGCCGACCGCGTCGATCTCGTCGATGAACAGGATCGCTGGGGCCTGCTTCCGGGCGTCCGCGAAGCTCTTGCGCATGGTGCGCAGCATGTCGCCAAGATGGCCAGCGGCCTGCCATTCGGCGAAGCTGGTGGCGATGAAGCTGACGCCGGCGCTGTTCCCCATGCCGCGCGCCAGCCAGGTCTTGCCGGTGCCCGGACTGCCGTAGAGGAGCAAGGATCGGCAGAGGTCGGCCCATACCAGTTTCTTCTGCTGCCAGAGGCCAAGATCGGCAACCAACTGCCGCGCGGCGGACAAAGCCTCGCCTTCGCCGGAAATGTCTTCGAGACGCGGGCCGCTGTTCTTGTCGGCGGGCGGCGTCAGGAATTCGGCCAGCCGTCCGGCGGCCGCCATCACATCTGGCGCACGCAGCGCGACATGCAGGCCGATCGTGGAGAGCCCGGCCAGTTGCCGATCCTCCGGCAGGGCGGCATGGAGAGCGTCCAGGTCCGTCCCGGCATCGGGATAGGCCAGGCGCAGGTGGTGCAGCATGATCCCGCGGTCGAGCGGCGCCAACTGCCGTGGTGCCGGCAGGTAGCGGGCAAGATCCGCCGATGGCGCAGCCTCGTCCGGACAGAGAACCAGCACCGGCACCGGCGCCATCAGGGCATCCGTGAGCCTCTCGTGAAAGCCCTTCAAGGCGTAGTTGCTGATCCCGGTGCCGTCGGTATCGGGGCCGAGCAGCAGAAGATCGCATCGCTCGACGATATGGCGCGAGGGCTTCAGATCGATCCGATGGCCCGGCGGCACCAGGCCGAGCCAGAGGAGATCCTGCAACGGCCGGACTTCCTCCAGTACCATACCGCCCAGGATCGTGACGGCGCCGGGCGCGAGACAGCGCAAGAAGGTCTCGCGGTCGCCGAACGTGGCGGCGAGCCGCAACACAAGCTGGAGTTGCCGGCCGGAAACAGGATGATCGGGCTGGGCCGCCTCTGCGCCTCCATCCTGCGCAGCGGCTTCGCCCGGCAACGGTTTCAGCCAATCGAGATCGTCATCTTCGTCTTCAACCTTCTCCTCATCCGCCTTGCGATGCTCCGCAGACAGATCAGCAGCCGATGTGTCGGCAGGCCTGGTCCTTGGCGCGGTCAGGATGGTATCGCGGCCATAGCCGCGATCCTTCGCGGCAAGGGTGACCCGCAGGCGGGTGACGATCTCCTCGGCGAAGGGGGACCAATGCGGTTCCTGGAACCGTGCTTGGGTGAACGGAATGTCGGACATGGTGATGTTTTCTTTCGGATAGGCAAGGTGGGATCGTCGGCCGGATCGGGGTCCGGCCGGGGCGGAGAAGGGAAAACCCGGGAAGGGGCAGCGGAAGGGTTTCAGAGGAAGGACGGCTTGGGAATCTCGGGGGCGACCACCTGCCGCCAGTCGATGCCGCTGAAGAGCGCGTCGAACTGCATCCGGCTCAGTGTGATCGGACCTGCCTGGGCCTTCGGCCAGACGAAGCGCTGGCCGTTCAGCCGCTTCATGACCAGCACGAGGCCGGAGCCGTCCCAGACGATCAGCTTCAGCCGGTCGGCGCGGCGCGAACGGAAGACGTAGATCGCTCCCGAGAAGGGATCGAGGTCGAAATGGTTGGCGATATACCCGGCCAGCCCGTCCATGCCCTTGCGGAAATCGACCGGCTCGGTGGCGAGCCAGATGCGGAAGCCATTCGGCAGGAGGATCATTGCGAGTCCCTCACGGCGTGCAGTACCTCGGCCAGATGCGCGACGGGGTAGCCGGGCGGGACCGCGATCTCCACATCACGAAAGCGGATGCGCAGATCGGCCGTGCCGACGGCGGTCGCGCTCAGCGGGACATGGGCATCGCCGGGAAGGGTCAGTTCCATGAAGCTCGGTCCCGGTTTCTTCGGTTCAGCCCGAACCCATTTCGCGACGAGGGACTCGTTCGCCCCGATCTCGCGGGCGACATCGACGATCCTGCTGCCGGCGCCCACGCGCTCGGCCGCCAGAGCTTTGATCTCGTTAGGCCAGTACCGCCGACCTTTGGCGGTCGTCGGAACCGCGATCCCCCAGACCAGGGTCTCGCTCGATACGCTCTCGTCCAGCATGGTCACCTCCACGATCAGATAGAGGCAGTATCGCTAACCCATTGATTTTTGGAAACATGGGGTCTTTGCACCGCTTACCTTTCTCTTGTCTTCGAACCGCCTTCGCCTTAGCGCATCGCCATGCTGCATGTGACCGAAAACCTTGCCATCGCCGATTGGGAGCTTTCCGAAAGCTTCATGCGCGCCTCGGGCCCGGGCGGGCAGAACGTGAACAAGGTCTCGACCGCGGTGGAGCTGCGGTTCGAGGCCGAACGCTCGCCCCATCTCGCCCCGCCGGTCAAGGCGCGGCTGCGCCGCATCGCGGGCCGCAAATGGACCGCCGAGGGCGCATTGGTGATCCAGGTCGACGAGACCCGCAGCCAGGCCCGCAACCGCGAAATCGCCCGCGACCGCCTGGTCGAGATGATCCGCGCCGCCCTTGTCGCGCCGAAGAAACGGATCGCGACCAAGCCGACGGCGGGAAGCCAGCGCAGGCGGCTGGCGGCGAAATCGCAGCGTGGCGAGGTGAAGTCCCTGCGCGGCCGGATCGAGGAGGACGACTAAGGCCCGCCCCGCCTCAGACCAGGACCTCGCTCGCCTGTTGGTCGCCCACGCCGAAAACGCGCTTGTAGCGCGCGATCTCGGCCTCGGGGCCCATGGCCTTGTTGGGATTGTCCGAGAGCTTCACCGTGGGTCGGCCATTGGCCGAAACCGCCTTGCACACAAGGCTGAACGGCGCCAGCGCGTCGCCCGGCACCAAGCCCCGGAAATCGTTGGTCAGGTTGGTGCCCCAGCCGAACGAGACCTTGACCCGGCCGTGGAAGCGGGCGTGCAGCGCCTCGATCGTCTCGACATCCAGCCCGTCCGAGAAGATGATCAGCTTCTTGCGCGGATCCTCGCCATGCGCCTGCCACCAGCGGATCGCCACCTCGGCCCCCTCTGCCGGATCTCCCGAATCGATGCGGATGCCGGTCCAGCTTGCCAGCCAGGCGGGTGCGCGCTCCAGGAAACCGGCAGTCCCGTAGGTGTCTGGCAGGATCATGCGCAGGTTGCCGTCATGTTCGTCGTGCCAGTCGGCCAGCACCTGATAGGGGGCTTGGGCAAGCTCTTCGTCGCTTTGCGCCAGGGCCGCATAGACCATCGGCAGTTCATGGGCATTGGTGCCGATGGCCTCGATGTCGCGCCGCATCGCGATCAGGCAGTTCGAGGTCCCGGTGAACGCGGATCCCAGCCCCTCCCGCATGGCCTGCACGCACCAGTCCTGCCACAGGAAGCCGTGGCGGCGGCGGGTGCCGAAATCGGCGATCTTCAGCCCCTCGATCCCGCGCAGCCGCTCGATCTTCTCCCAAAGCCGGGTCATGCCGCGCGCGTAAAGCACCTGCAATTCGAATTTGCGCATGTCCTTCAGCACCGCGCGCGAGCGCAACTCCATCAGCACCGCCAGCGCCGGGATCTCCCACAGCATGACCTCGGGCCATTTGCCCTCGAAGGTCAGTTCGAACTGGCCGTCGCGCTTTTCCAGGTGATAGGCGGGCAGGCGCAGCGCCTCGAACCACTCCATGAAATCCGGGCGGAACATCTGGCGCTTGCCGTAGAAGGTATTGCCGCGCAGCCAGGTGCTTTCGCCGCGCCGGAGCGAGAGCGAGCGCACATGGTCAAGCTGTTCGCGCAATTCGCCCTCGTCGATCAGCTCGGCCAGCCGCACCTTGGTCGAGCGGTTGATCAGCGAGAAGGTCACGTTGGTGTCGGGCCGGTTGCGAAAGATCGACTGGCACATCAACAACTTGTAAAAATCGGTGTCGATCAGCGACCGGACGATCGGGTCGATCTTCCAGTTGTGGTTGTGGACACGCGTCGCGATATCGACCATCTCGGGCCTCCTCCTCGGGAAGGCCCTTTTAAACCAACACCGGAACGCGCTGTCCAGCGCCGCCGCGCGACGCTCAGGCCTCTTGCAGCACGACGCCCGCGTCGATCATCTGCGCCCGCGCCTCGTCGAGCGAGCCGTTGAGGTCGATCCCCCGGCACAGGTCGCGGCGCACCACCGCCTTGAACCCCAGCTTCACCGCATCCAGCGCCGAATAGGCCACGCAATAATCGGTGGCGAGGCCGACGAACGTCAGTTGCGTGATGCCCCGGCTGTCGAGATAGCCCTCAAGCCCGGTGGGCGTCTGGCGGTCGTTCTCGAAAAACGCCGAATAGCTGTCGATCCCGGGGCGAAAGCCCTTGCGGATGACAAGCTGCGCCGGATCGGTGCGCAACTCGCGGTGCAGCGCGGCACCGGCGGAGCCGATAACGCAATGCACCGGCCACAGCACCTGCGGGCCATACTCCAGCTCGATCACCGAATAAGGTTCGGCGCCCTCATGATTGGCGGCGAAAGAGCTGTGGTCGGCCGGGTGCCAGTCCTGGGTCAGCACCACGGTCTGGAATTCGTCCATCAGGGCGTTGATCCCCGGCACGATCAGGTCGCCCTCCTTGACGGCCAAAGCGCCGCCGGGGCAGAAATCGTTCTGCACGTCGATCACGATAAGGGCTTCGGTCGCGTCACGCATCTGGGCCTCCTGTCTCCGATCCCCGACGGGAAAACGCAGGCCGCCAGGACCGGGTTCCCTGCCCCGGGGTAGGAGCCGCCGCAGCGCGCGTCAAGCGGGCGCCCCCGCCCCGCCCTTGATTTCACCCGCGGTTCGGTCCATTGCGCCGCAATGTTCATCATCGCCGCGCTTTACCATTTCGCCCGGGTCGATGCCCCCGCCGCCCTGCGCGGGCCCTTGCTGGCCTGCTGCGAGAGCGCGGGCGTCAGAGGATCGCTTCTGCTGGCACCCGAGGGGATCAACGGCACGATCGCGGGCCCGCGCGAGGGGATCGACCTCGTCCTGGCCCATATCCGCGCGCTCCCCGGCTTTGCCGCGCTCGACTGGAAGGAATCGCGGGCCGAGGCGCCGCCCTTCGGCCGGATGAAGGTCCGGCTCAAGCGCGAGATCGTCACCATGGGCGTCGAGGGGATCGACCCCCGCGCCTCGACCGGCCATTACGTCGACCCCAGGGCCTGGAACGATCTGATCCGCGCGCCGGATGTGGCGGTGATCGACACCCGAAACGATTACGAGGTGCGGATCGGCACGTTCGAGGGCGCGGTCGATCCCGGCACCGGCAGTTTCCGCGACTTTCCCCGCTGGTGGCAGGAGAATCGCGCCCGGTTCGAGGGCAAGCGCATCGCCATGTTCTGCACCGGCGGCATCCGTTGCGAGAAATCCACCAACTACCTGCTCTCGCAAGGGGTCGAGGAGGTCTATCACCTCAGGGGCGGCATCCTGAAATACCTGGAAGAGGTGCCGCCCGAGCGATCCGCCTGGCAGGGCGAATGCTATGTCTTCGACGGCCGGGTCTCGGTCGGGCATGGGCTGGTGCCGGGGGATTACATCTCTTGCGGGGCCTGCCGCCGCCCGGTCGCCCCCGAGGACCGCGCCCATCCCGATTATGAGGCCGGGGTCCGCTGCCCGGCCTGCGCCGATGAATATTCCGAAGCCGACCGCGCCCGGTTCCGCGAGCGCGAGCGCCAGATCCGGCTGGCCGAGGCGCGCGGAACCCGGCACCTCGGCCGACCGGGGCCCTGAACCCCGGCCGGATCAGGCCAGGTCAGACGAAGAACTGGCCACCGTTCGCGGTGATCGTCGATCCGGTGATGAACCCGGCGTCGTCCGAGGCCAGGAAGACCACCGCCCGGGCGATCTCGTCCGGCTCGCCCAGGCGGCCGACCGGGATCTGGGCGATGATGCTTTCGCGCACCTTTTCCGGCACCGCCATCACCATCTCGGTGGCGATATAGCCCGGGCAGACCGCATTGACGGTGATGCCCGCCCGCGCGCCCTCTTGCGCTAGCGCCTTGGTGAAGCCCAGATCCCCGGCCTTGGCGGCCGAGTAATTGGCCTGACCGGCCTGGCCCTTCTGCCCGTTGATCGACGAGATCGAGATCACCCGGCCGAACTTGCGCTCGCGCATCCCCGACCACAGCGGATGGGTCATGTTGAACAGGCCGGAAAGATTGGTGTCGATCACCTCTTTCCACTGCTGCGGAGTCATCTTGTGGAACATGGAATCGCGGGTGATGCCCGCATTGTTCACCAGCACCTCGACCGGGCCCAGATCGGCCTCGACCCGCGCGATGCCCTCGGCGCAGGCGTCGTAATCGGCGACCGACCATTTATAGGCCGGGATGCCGGTTTCCGCGGTAAAGGCCTTTGCCGCCTCATCATTCCCGGCGTAATTCGCCGCGACCCGATAGCCCGCCGCCTTCAGCGCGACCGAGATTGCCGCGCCGATCCCGCGCGTTCCCCCGGTGACGAGTGCAACTCTGGACATGATTCCCTCCTCCTCGAATCCTCTTCTGCCCTTGCTAACCAACCGATCCCGGATGCGCAACATTATTTCAAATAACAGATCGCACACACAGCAAAATTACGCGATAATGCTGCATGTGCGAAATGCGCGATCCGATGCGGGAACGGGCCGCAGGGCCGCGCGACCGTTCCGCGGGTCAGAGCCGCTCGACCGCCAGCGCAACCCCCATGCCGCCGCCGATGCACAGCGTCGCAAGGCCCTTCTTGCCGCCCGAGCGGGCCAGTTCGAAAAGCAGCGTGTTGAGGATCCGCGCGCCCGAGGCGCCGATCGGATGGCCGATGGCGATGGCGCCGCCGTTCACGTTCACCCGTGCCGGGTCCCAGCCCATATCCTTGTTCACGGCGCAGGCCTGGGCGGCGAAAGCCTCGTTCGCCTCGACCAGATCCAGATCGCCCGGCTTCCAGCCCGCCTTTTCCAGCGCCTTGCGGCTGGCATGGATCGGGCCGACGCCCATGATCGCGGGATCGAGCCCCGCCGTGGCGTAAGAGGCGATGCGCGCCAGCGGGGTCAGGCCGCGCCTTTCGGCCTCCTTGTCGCTCATCAGAAGCACGGCGGCGGCGCCGTCGTTGATGCCCGAGGCATTGGCCGCGGTGACCGAGCCCTCCTTGGCGAAAGCGGGCCTGAGCTTCTGCATCGCCTCGATCGTGGCGCCGTGGCGGATATATTCGTCGGCGTCGACCACGGTCTCGCCCTTGCGGGTCTTGACGGTGAAGGGCGCGATCTCATCCTTGAACCTGCCCGCCTTCTGCGCCGCCTCGGCCTTCAATTGGCTGGCCAGGGCGAATTCGTCCTGCTCCTCGCGCGAGATCTGCCACTGGTTGGCGACATTCTCGGCGGTCTGGCCCATGTGATAGCCGTTGAACGCATCCCACAACCCGTCCTTGATCATGGAATCGATCATCTTCAGATCGCCCATCTTCTGGCCCGCGCGCAGATGGGCGACATGGGGCGAGAGGCTCATGCTTTCCTGCCCGCCCGCGACCACGATCCTCGCATCGCCAAGCTGGACATGCTGGGCGCCAAGCGCGACCGTCCGCAGGCCCGAGCCGCAGACCTGGTTGATCGACCAGGCCGAGCTTTCCTGCGGCAGGCCGGCCAGGATATGGGCCTGGCGGGCGGGGTTCTGGCCCTGGCCTGCGGTCAGCACCTGGCCCAGGATCGTCTCCTCGACCTCGGCCTTTTCGATGCCCGCGCGCGCCACCACCGCCTCGATCACCGAAGCGCCCAGTTCATGCGCGGGGGTATTGGCGAAGGCGCCGTTGAAGCTGCCGACGGCGGTGCGCGCCGCCGAAACGATTACGACATTGGTCATGTGTTCTCTCTCCCTTGTCAGCGCCTGGAAGCCGGAGTGCGCCCATTTACCGGCGTAAAAGATGAGGGATAGAATCGCAAGGAATTCGCAAGTTCCCGCAACCTGGGGACTTCGGGGGGGCTTGAGCCGGGGCCCATGCCCCCCCGGCCCGCAGGCTTCCCGGCCATAGAGGCGAAGGCCAGGATCGGAAAGCCTGATGGCGGCGCGTCAGCCCGGCGCGGGGGCGCGGTCCTTGCGATACTGGCTGAAATCGGGCTTCACCTCGGGGCGGCCGAAAAGATAGCCCTGAAGGCAGCCGACGCCATTGTCGCGCAGCCAGTTGGCCTCTTCCGAGGTCTCGACCGCCTCGGCCACGGGAAACATCTCGAAGGCGCGGGCCAGCGCGATGGCGGCGCGGATCACCGGCTGGTTATGCGCATCCATATGGCAGTCGCGAATGAATTTCCCGTCGATCTTGGCGATGTCGAAGCCGAATTCGTTCAGAAGTTCAAGCGATGTCTCGCCCGCGCCGAAATCATCCAGGGTGAAGGCGATCCCGGCGCGGCGGAACTCGTCCATGAAGGGGCGCAGCACATCCGGCATCTGCATCGTCGAATCCTCGTTGATCTCAAGGATCAGCCCGGCACCGATGCCCGGCCGGTGGCGCAGCGCAGCGCGCAGCGCATCGACCCAGGGCTGGTAGCCCACCGAACGCGCCGACATGTTGATGGCGATGCGGATGCCGGGATTGCGCTGCAAGGTGGTCAGCGCCAGTTGCAGCGCAGCCAGGTCGATCTCGCGCCCCAATTCCTGCGTTTCCGCCACCGCCATGAAATCGCGCGCGGGGATCACCAGCCCCTCGGGGTTCAGAAGCCGGATATAACCCTCGTAGAAGCCGATGATCGAGGGGTCGGCGGCATAGACCGCGGGCTGAAACGCCAGCAGCATCTGGCGTTCGCGCAATGCGCGGCGCACCATGGCAATGGTCGCATGCCGCCCCGATGTCATCGCGACCGACAGCGGCGTATCCTCGTCCATTTCGGCCCCCGCCCTGGACCGCCCCGGCCCTGTGCCCGGTCCTGTGCCCCGCCCCGTCCGCAGTCCCGCCCGCAGTCCCGTCTGAAAAACCATGGCTCCGCCCGCTGCTGAATCGGGTGACAGGATGGCTCAAAGGCGGTAAACCCGATATTGACGTTCTGCGTTTGTTTCAAATCATATGGATAATTCCGGCCCAAGATGACCGATCCCGCCCCGATCCAACGCTGTGCCTGGTGCGGCTCAGACCCGCTTTATGTCGCCTATCACGACAGCGACTGGGGTCGGCCCGAGCGCGACCCCCGCGCGCTGTGGGAAAAGCTGATCCTGGACGGTTTTCAGGCCGGCCTCTCCTGGATCACCATCCTGCGCAAGCGCGAGGGTTTCCGCGCCGCCTTCGACGGGTTCCATCCCGCCGTCATCGCCACCTGGGGCGAGGCCGAGGTCGCCCGCCTGCTGGCCGATCCCGGCATCGTCCGCCATCGCGGCAAGATCGAGGGCACGATCGCCTCGGCCCGCGCCTATCTCGCGATCGAGGCGCGCGAGGGCTTTTCGCCCTTCCTGTGGTCCTTCGTGGGCGGCCGACCGATCCAGAACCGGCTGCGCCCCGGCGATCCAGTGCCGACCGAGACCGCGGAAAGCCGCGCCATGTCGAAGGCGCTCAAGGCCGAGGGGTTCAAGTTCTGCGGCCCCACCATCTGCCAAGCCTTCATGCAGGCCACGGGCATGGTGAACGACCACCTGACCACCTGCCCCCAGCACGCCGAATGCGCCGCCATGGCGTGACAAGCGCCGCCTTGCCCCTTGGCGAGCGGCATCCGAGCGCGCATATAGACGCCAGAGCCGAAAGAGCGAGGAAAACATGTTTGGTCTGGGCGATGTCACCGCGCCGGTCGCGGACGATCTGATCAAGGACGGCAACGAGGCGGGCTTCATGGCCGATGTCATCGAGGCCTCGCAGACGGTCCCGGTGATCGTCGATTTCTGGGCCACATGGTGCGGACCGTGCAAGACCCTCGGCCCGGCGCTGGAGGCCGCCGTGCGCGAGGCCAGGGGCAAGGTCCGCATGGTCAAGATCGACGTCGACCAGAACCAGATGATCGCGGGCCAGATGCGGATCCAGTCGATCCCCACCGTCTATGCCTTCTGGCAGGGCCAGCCGGTGGACGGTTTCCAGGGCGCGCTTCCCGGCTCGGAGATCAAGAAATTCGTCGACAAACTCGCCGCGCTGGCCGGTGACGGCGGCCTGGGCGAGGCGCTCGCCGCCGCCGAGGAGATGCTGGAGCAGGGCGCGCTCGCCGATGCGACCGAGACCTTCGCCGCCATCCTGGGCGAAGAGCCCGGCAATGCCGCCGCCTATGCCGGGCTGGCGCGCTGCCATGTCGCGGCCGGGAATCTCGACCAGGCCGGGGCCTTCCTGAAAGCCGCCCCCGCCGAGATCGCCGGATCGAAAGAGATCGAGGCCGCGCTCGCGCAGCTCGAACTTGCCCGTCAGGCCGAGAATGCGGGCCCCGAGGCCGAGCTTCGCGCAGCCGTCGAGGCCGATCCCGACAACCACCAGGCCCGGTTCGACCTGGCCGTGGCGCTGAACGCCGCCGACAAGCCCGAAGAGGCGGTGGAGCAATTGCTGGAACTGTTCCGTCGCGACCGCGAATGGAACGATGGCGCGGCGAAGGCGCAGCTCTTCACCATTTTCGACGCGCTGAAACCCCAGGATCCCATCGTGCTGAAAGGCCGCCGCCGCCTTTCGTCGATGATCTTCCTCTAGGGGGCCGGGCGGGTGGCCTTTCATCCCGGCCCTGCCGACCTGCCGGGGGTGCTGGCGCTGTTTCCGCTGCCCGGCGCGCTGCTCTTGCCCCGGGTGCACCTGCCGCTGAACATCTTCGAGCCGCGCTATCTGGCCATGGTCGAGGATGTGCTGCGCGCGCCCCATCGCATGATCGGCATGATCCGCCCCATAGGCACCGGGCTGGCCGATCCGCAGCCGCAGGATGCGCGGCTTTCCTCGATCGGCTGCGCGGGACGGATCACCCGCTTTCACGAGATGGAAGACGGGCGGATGACGATCTTCCTGACCGGGATCGCCCGCTTCCGGCTGCGCGACGAAATGGCGGGCTTCACCCCCTATCGCCGGGCCGAGGTGGACTGGACCTCGTTCCACCACGATCTGGAGCCACCCGCGCCCGATCCCGATTTCGACCTGCCCACCTTCACCGCGCTGATCGCGCGCTATCTCGACAGCGTGGGGATGGTGATCAACCTCGAATCGCTGACCGCCTCGGGCGAAGAGCGGATGGTCAACGCGCTCTCGCTCCTCTGCCCCTTCCCGCCCGAGGACAAGCAGGCGCTGCTTGAGGCCCCGGGCCTGTCCACCCGCCGCGAAACGCTGGTCGCATTGATCGAATATGCGATGCGCGGCGGCCTCGATACCGGATTGATGCAATGACGGAAAAACCGCTTCACGACCGCCGCATGATCGAGGCGCTGGTCTGCCCGCTGACCCAGGATGTGCTGAGCTATGATGCCGAACGGCGGGAACTGGTCTCAAAGGCGGCGCGGCTGGCCTTTCCGATTCGCGACGGCATCCCGGTGATGCTGGTTTCCGAGGCCCGCCCGCTGGACTGAGGCCGCTTCGCCCCGGGGCGGACGGACCGCTTCCTCCGGCGGACGCCCCCGTCCGGGGATCGCGCCCCCTCCCCGCGCCCCTGCGGCGGCGTCCCGCTTACGCCAGATGCGGGCGGAAGCTCTGGATCACCGCCTCATAGACCGCACGCTTGAAGGGCACGATCGAGGCCAGCATCTCCTCGGCGCCGATCCAGCGCCAATGCGAGAATTCGGGGTGCTCGGTCTCGATCCTGATCTGGTCGTCGCGGCCCAGATAGCGGAACAGGAACCATTTCTGCCGCTGGCCGCGATATTTGCCGCCCCAGACCTTGCCCAGAAGCTCGGGCGGCAGGTCATAGCTCAGCCAGTCTTCGGTCTTGGCGATCTTCTCGACCAGATCGGCGGTGACGCCGGTCTCTTCCCACAATTCGCGCAACGCGGCCTGTCTGGGCTTTTCGCCGCTGTCGATGCCGCCCTGGGGCATCTGCCAGGCCGGGCTTGCGGCGCCGCCGTTGTCGATGCGTTGGCCCGCGAAGATCAGCCCTTCGCGGTTCAACAGCACCACCCCCACACAGGGGCGGTAGGGCAGGTCCTCGGCCCTGCGCTGTTCGGACCCGCCCATGCCGCTCACTCCGACGGGCCGAGGGTGGACAGGCCCTTGAGGATATCCACCGCATAGGCAAGCTGGTAATCCTCGTCGCGCAGCTTGGCGGTTTCCTCGGCCGCCAGTTGCTCTTCCTGATAGAGGCGACGCTCGTCCTCGGTCATGGAATCGTTGCTGATCGCGCCGCGCAGGTCGGCCTCGCTGCGCGGCCCCACCGCCGAGGCGGGCTCTTCCGCCTCGGCCGGGTTCGGCGGCCGCACCGGCTGCTGCACCACGATGTCGGGCGAGACGCCAAGCGCCTGGATCGATCGGCCCGAGGGCGTGTAGTAGCGCGCCGTGGTCAACCGCATCGCGCCGTCGCCCTTGAGCGGGATCAGCGACTGGACCGACCCCTTTCCGAAGCTCTTGGTGCCGACGATGATGGCGCGGCGATGGTCCTGCAACGCGCCCGCCACGATTTCCGAGGCCGAGGCCGAGCCGCCGTTGATCAGGATCACGATGGGCTTTCCCTCGGCCAGATCGCCGGGGGTGGCGTTGTAACGCTCGCCATCCTCGGGCGCGCGGCCGCGGGTCGAGACGATCTCGCCCGAGTTCAGGAAGGCGTCCGAGACGGTGATCGCCTCGTTCAACAGGCCCCCGGGATTGTTGCGCAGGTCGATCACCACGCCTTCGACATTCTCCATCCCGCCCAGTTCCTCGACCATCTTCTGCAGCGCATCGACGACTCCGGTCGTGGTCTGGTCGTTGAAGGTGGTGATGCGCAGCACCGCCGCCTTGCCGACGACCCGGCCGCGCACCGCCTGAAGCTTGATCGTGTCGCGGATGATCGAGACGTCGAACGGCTGGTCCACGCCCTGGCGGACCACGGTGATGATGATCTCGGACCCGATCGGGCCGCGCATCAGCTCAACCGCCTGATCCAGCGTCAGGCCCAGAATCGATTCGCCGTTCACATGGGTGATGTAGTCGCCCGCCTGGATCCCGGCCTTGTCGGCGGGGGTGTCGTCCATCGGCGAGATGACCTTGACGAAGCCCTCTTCCTGGGTGACCTCGATCCCCAGCCCGCCGAATTCGCCCTTGGTCTGGACCCGCATATCCTCGAAATCCTTGGCCGAGAGATAGGAGGAATGCGGGTCGAGCGAGGTCAGCATGCCGTTGATGGCGGCCTTGACCAGGGCGTCGGTCTCGACCGGCTCGACATACTGGCCGCGCACGCGCTCGAAAATGTCGCCGAACAGGTCGAGTTGCTCGTAGACCGAGGTATCGCGCTTTGCCACTTCGGCGATCAGCGGGCCGACCTGCGCGGTCAGAACGATACCGGCAATCACGCCTCCGGTGGTCGCAAGGGCCAGTTTCTTCATGTCCTGTCAGTCTCCTGTCGAAGCGGTAAGGGCAAACCATGCCGTGGGGTCCACCGGCGCCGCGCCCAGTCTGAGTTCCAAGTAAAGCGTTTCCGTGTCGGATGTGCCAGCCCCGGTCGCAAGAAGGGCCTCGGTCCCGCCCATCAGGCCGAGCGCGGCGCCCGCCGCGACCACTTCGCCCATCTCACCGTAAAGCGTTTCCAGCCCCGCCAGAACGAGAAGATAACCGTCCCCGGGCTCGATGATGATCACATTTCCGTAGTCGAGCAGCGGACCGAGGTATCGGATGGTCGAGGGCCAGGGTGCGGTGACCAGCGCGCCCGCCCGGGTCGCCAGCGTCATGCCCGGCCGACGCACGCCCGCCGCATCGGCCTCGTCCGGGCCCCGGATCAGCCGCCCCAGCACCGGCAGGGGCAGGACGCCCATGCTGGTCGCGAAAGAGCGCAGCGCGCCGCCGCCCTCGCCCGAGGTCAGCGCAAGCCCCGCGGCGAAGGCGTCCAGCGTATCGGCGCTTTCCAGAAGATCCCGCAACACCTCGGGATCCTCGGTCATGCGGCGCGGCAGGTCGGTGCGTTCCGAGATCGCCTTCGACAGCGCGGTGCGCGCGGCCTGCGCGGTCGCGAGCCCCTCGGTCAGGGTGCGTCCCGCCGCCACCTGAAGCGCGCGCAGATCGGCCAGTTCGCGCAATTCGACACGCAGAACATCCGCCTCGGCCTGAAGCGCCGGGGTCACCTCGGCCAGCATCATCCCCGAACGCGCGGTGCCAAGCGGCCCCGAGGGATGCAAGAGCAGAAGCGGGCCCGGGGATTGCTCCATCCGCGCCAGGACCGACAGAAGCTGGCCGACACGCTCGCGCTTGGCGTCGAAACGGCGTTTCAGCGTGGCCTCGCGCAATTCAGCCTGGCGCAGGGCCTCGCGCAGGGCCGCGAGCCCCTCCTCATAGGCGCGGATGGTGCGGGTCAGCGCCGCCACCCGGTCGCGGCCGCTCGTCGCCTCTTCCAGCGCCGCCACCGCCGCGCGCAGGTCCTCGGAGGCGCGGGCCGCCTGTTCCGCCACCGCGGTCTCGGCCCCGGCGGGGGCGGCGGCCAGCAGGCCCAGGGCAAGCAGGGCGGCGCGCAGGATCATGAAATCAGGCTCTCGCCCGTCATTTCCGCAGGCTGCGGCAGACCCATCAGCGCCAGAAGCGTGGGCGCCACGTCGGCCAGCCGACCCGAGCGCAGGGCCACGCCCTCCGGCCCGCCGAAAAGGATCACCGGAACCGGGTTCACGGTATGGGCGGTATGGGGCTGGCCGGTGACCGGATCGGTCATCACCTCGCAATTGCCATGGTCGGCGATGACCACCATCGCACCGCCCGCCCGTTCAAGCGCGGCGACGACGCGGGTCAGGCCCGCATCCACCGCCTCGACCGCCTTGACGGCGGCGGGCAGGCTGCCGGTATGGCCGACCATGTCGGGATTGGCGTAGTTCACCACGATCAGGTCATAGCTCTTTTCGATCGCCGCGACGAATTGATCGGTCACCTCGGGCGCCGACATCTCGGGCTGGAGGTCATAGGTCGCCACCTTGGGCGACTTGGGCATGAAGCGATCCTCGCCCGCGAAAGGCGCCTCGCGCCCGCCGTTCAGGAAGAAGGTGACATGGGGGTATTTCTCGGTCTCGGCCAGCCGGAACTGGGTCCGGCCCTGTTTCGCCACCCATTCGCCAAGGGTGTTCACGATGTCCTGCTTGGGAAACATCGTGGTCATGAAGGCGTTGTGGGCCTGGGAATAATCCACCATGCCAAGCCGGGCGGCCAGATGCGGGCGCGGGCCGGGATCGAAGGCGTCGAAGGCCGGATCGGCGATGGCCGACAGGATCTCGCGCGCGCGGTCGGCGCGGAAGTTGACGAGGAAAAGCCCGTCGCCGTCCTTCATCCCCGCGTAATCGCCGATCACGGTCGCGGGGATGAATTCGTCCGTCACCCCGCCCGCATAGGCGGCGGCGATGGCCTGGGCGGCGCTGTCGGCCCGCGCCTGGCCCTGCGCCCGGACAACGGCGCGGAAGGCCTGTTCGACACGCTCCCAGCGATTGTCGCGGTCCATGGCGAAATAGCGCCCGGTGACGGTGGCGATGCGGACACCGGGCGGCAGCGCGGCCTCAAGCGCAGCCACTTGCGCGGCCGCCGAGGCGGGGGCGACATCGCGGCCATCGGTGAAGGCATGGATCACCACCGGCACGCCCTCGGCCGCGATCACGCGGGCGGCCTCAAGCAGATGGGCCTGATGGGCATGGACCCCGCCGGGCGAGGCCAGCCCCGCCAGATGCGCGGTCCCGCCCGAGCCCTCAAGCGCGGCGATGAAGGCGCGCAGGGCGGGGTTGGCGGCGAAATTCCCGGTCTCGATGGCAAGGTCGATCTGGCCCAGGTCCATGGCGACGATCCGGCCCGCGCCGATATTGGTGTGGCCGACCTCGGAATTTCCCATCTGGCCGGTGGGCAGTCCCACATCGGGGCCGAAGGTCACCAGCGTCGCATTCGGGCAGTCGCGCATCAGGCGGTCGAAGGTCGGCACATGCGCCTGCGCCGGGGCCGAGGTCGCGGGATCGGGCCCGATCCCCCAGCCGTCCAGGATGCAAAGGACAACCGGCTTCGGGATGCGGGTGGCGTCGGACATCGGTCTTCTCCATTGCGGGCCGCGCGGCGTGCCTTGCGGCCTGGTCGAGCGCGGTTTAGGGGCGCGGTTTATGGGCCGCGCGCGGCTTGAGGCGGCGCAGCCTCGGGCCGAACTTATGCCCGCCGCCGCCGCCGGGCAACGGGGTCAGCCCCGACCCGCGCGCTTTTCCCGCACCCGCTGGCGCCAGAGCGTGAAAAGCCCCGCCGCCATCACGATGGCGCTGCCGATCAGCACGTTCAGCCGCAGCACCTCGGAGAACAGCACGAACCCCAGAAGCGAGACGAAAGGCATCTGGAAATAGGCGAAGGGCTGTATGGCCGAGGCCTCGGCCACGTCATAGGCCTTGATCAGCAGCCCGTGGCCGATGATCGCGGTGCAGCACAGCGTCAGCAGCAGCATCCAGTCGCCGCCCGACATGTTTTGCCAATGCATCAGCCCAAGCGGCGTGATCGCCACCGCCCCCGCGACCCCGGTCCAGAAAAAGCTGACCCCGGGCCCGTCGTCGCGCGCCACATAGCGCGTCAAAAGGCCGTAGACCGCGAACATCAGCGCCGCCGCAAAGGGCAGGAGCGCCCAGATCGAGAACACGCCGCTGCCGGGTTGCAGGATGATCATGATGCCGACGAAGCCGACGAAGATCGCAAGCCAGCGCCGCCAGCCCACCTTCTCGCCCAGGATGGGGCCCGACAGCGCGGCGATCAGCAACGGGTAGGAGATGAAGACGGCATGGGTCTCGATCAGGCCAAGCTTCACGAAGGCCGCGACCATGACGCAGATCTCGGCGATCAGCAGCGCGCCGCGCAGGATCTGAAGCCAGGGATGGGCGCTTTTCGCCGCCGCCCGTAATCCGCCCGGCGCCCGCGCCGCCATCAGGATCGCAAAGGCGGCGAAGAACCAGAACCGCACCATGACGACCATGTAGATATTGGCCTCGCGCCCCAGATGCAGCGACAACCCGTCCTGCACCGCAAAGACGGCGCTGGTGGCGATCATCAACCAGATTCCAAGGCGGGTGTTCTGAGGGCTCGACATGATGGGCGCCGGTTAGCACGGCGGCAGACGTGGCGACAGGGGACTTCGCGCGGCGAAAGGGGATTCCGCCATGCAGGAAATGCAAGGCCTCCAGGCTCCGGACTCGGGCCCGGAACTCAGGCCGCCCGCGGCAGCATCGGACGCTCGCGCACCGGCAGGTGGATCAGCGCCGAGAAGGCGCCCACCCCGACCCCGATCCACCAGACCAGCGTGTAGTCGCCGTTGATGTCATACATCCTGCCGCCCAGCCAGACGCCCAGGAAACCGCCCAACTGGTGCGACAGGAAGACAAAGCCGTAAAGCGTGCCCATGTAGCGCAGCCCGTAGATATGGGCGACAAGGCCCGAGGTCAGCGGCACTGTGGCCAGCCACAAGGCCCCCATCACCGCCGAGAACACCAGAACCGAGCCGGGCGTGATCGGCATCAGGATGAAGACCGCCGCCGCGATGGTCCTGCCCAGATAGATCCAGGCCAGCAGGTATTTGCGGGTATATCTGTGCCCCAGCCAGCCCGCCGTCACCGTGCCGATGATGTTGAAGACCCCGATCACCGCGATCGACACCGCGCCAAGCGCCGAAGTGGTGGTGATCCCTATCATCGACAGCATTCCCCCCGGCGCGATGGGGCCGCAAAGCTCGGTCACGAAGGCCGGGAAATGCGCGGTGATGAAGGCAAGCTGATAGCCGCAGGAGAAAAAGCCCAGGAAGATCATGATATAGGACGGATCGCGGAAGGCCCGCCCCAGCACCTGACCCAGGCTTTCCTCAAGCTCGGCGCGCGAGGCGACATGGGGCGAGCGGATGAAGGGCAGCGCGAACAGCGTCAGCAGGACCACGGCGGCGAAGATCACAAAGACCCATTGCCAGCTATAATATTGCAGCAGGAACTCGGCCGTCGGCGCGCCGAAGACCTGGCCCGCCGATCCCGCCGCCGTGCCGATCCCAAGCGCCATCGAACGATGCTCGGGCGCGGCAGCCCGGCCGACGATGGCCAGGATCACGCCGAATCCGGTCCCCGCGATGCCGAAGCCCACCAGCACCTCAAGCCATTGCATCTGCCACGGCGTCCAGGCCAGCGCGGTCAGGACCAGCCCGAGCGCATAGAGAAACACCCCCGCGACGATGGCCTTGCGGTCGCCGAACTTCTCGGCCACGGCGCCGAATATCGGCTGGCCGATGCCCCAGAACAGGTTCTGGATCGCGATGGCCAGGCTGAACTCGGCCCGGGCCCAGCCGAACTCCTCGGCGATGGGGATCTGGAAGACGCCGAAGCTGGCGCGCACCGCGAAGCCGATCATCAGAACGGCCGAGCCGGCGATCAGGACCGGGGTGAAAAGGCCCGCGCGGGGGGCGGCATTCGCGGCCTGGGTCATGCGTGGGGCTCCTCATTGTCCGGCCGGAAGGGCGCGCGTCCGACCGCCACCGGCGCGGCAAGTTGCGACGCGCGGCGCGGATCGTCAAATGCTGTTTTGTGATGCCGCCCAGCAGGATTTGTGAAGCGGCCCGGTCGGCGTGTCTTGCAACCGTCGCGCGGGCTTGGAACACTCGGCGCAAAAGGGGATCGGAAGGTGGGCGGGATGCAGGACTGGTGGAAAGGCGCGGTGACCTATCAGGTCTATCCGCGCAGTTTTCAGGATTCGGACGGCGACGGGATCGGCGATTTGCCGGGGATCACCGCGCGCCTGCCCTATCTGGCGGATCTGGGGGTGGATGCGGTCTGGCTTTCGCCCTTCTTCAAAAGCCCGATGAAGGACATGGGCTACGACGTGTCCGACTATACCGATGTCGATCCCGTCTTCGGCACGCTGGCGGATTTCGACGCCCTGGTGGCGCGCGCGCATGGGCTGGGGCTGAAGATCATCATCGACCAGGTGCTGTCGCATTCCTCGGACCGCCACCCCTTCTTCGCCGAAAGCCGCGAAAGCCGCTCGGGCCCGAAATCCGACTGGTATGTCTGGGCCGATCCGAACCATGACGGCACGCCGCCCACCAACTGGCTTTCGGTCTTCGGCGGCCCGGCCTGGACCTGGGACGGGCGGCGGCGGCAGTTCTACATGCACAATTTCCTGAGCAGCCAGCCCGATTTCAACTACCACAACCCCGAAGTGCAGGACTGGGCGCTCTCGGTCCTGCGGTTCTGGCTGGAGCGCGGCGTCGACGGCTTCCGCTTCGACACGGTGAACTACTATTTCCACGACAGGCTGCTGCGCCGGAACCCGCCAGATTTCGTCGAGAAGGACAAGCCCGAGCCCAGCCCCTACGGCATGCAATACCACCTTTTCGACAAGAACCGGCCCGAGAACCTGGCCTGGCTGGCGCGGATCCGCGCGCTTCTGGACGAATACGGCGCGACCAGCGTGGGCGAGGTCGGCGACAACCACCACGCCATCCGGCTGATGGGCGAATATTCGTCGCCCGGCCATCTGCACCAGTGCTACAGTTTCGAGATGTTCGGCACCGAATACACGCCGGATTACTTCCGCAGCCGGATCGAGGCCTTCTTCACCGGCGCGCCCGGGGGCTGGCCGATGTGGGCCTTCGCCAATCACGACGTGCCGCGCCAGGTCACCCGCTGGCAAAAGGCCGGGGTCGACCAGGACAGTCTTGCGAAACAGGCCGCCGCGCTGCTCTTGTCCTTCGAGGGCTCGATCTGCCTCTGGCAGGGCGAAGAGCTTGGCCAGACCGATACCGAACTGGGGCTGGAGGAGCTGACCGACCCCCAGGGCATCGCCTTCTGGCCCGCCCCGGTCGGGCGCGACAACACCCGCACGCCGATGGTCTGGGACGGCTCTGCCCATGGCGGCTTCACCAGCGGGCACCCCTGGCTTCCGGTCAAGGCACCGCAGCTTGCCCGCAATGTCGCCAGCCAGTCGGGCAAGGCGGGATCGGTGCTGGAATTCTACCGCCGGATGCTGGCCTTCCGCCGCGTCTCGGCCCTGCGCGGGGGCAGGACCCGGTTCCTCGACATGCCCGCGCCGATCCTGGGCTTTCAGCGCGGCGAGGGCGAGGCGGGTCTGCTGTGCCTCTTCAACCTCTCGGCCGAAGAGGTCGCGCTCGGCTTCGAGGCGCCGCTGTCGCCGCAGGGCCCGGTGCAGAATGCGGCATTCGGGGACGGGCGGCTGGTGCTGGGCCCGAATGCGGTGATCTTCCTTGCCCTGGTCGCGCCGGAATGAGAAGGGGCGGGCCGGAAAGACAGACAGGATCCCCACCATGACGCGCAACCGGGCCACCGCCATCGGCTTTACCGCCGTGCTGATGTGGGCGCTTCTGGCGCTTCTGACCATCGGCTCTGCCCCGGTGCCGCCGCTTTTGCTGAATGCGATCTGTTTCGCGATCGGCGGGGCGATCGGGCTGGTCTGGACCCTGCGCAAGGGCCTGGGCGTGCTGCGCGGCATCTCGTGGAAGGTCTATGCCTTCGGCACGGCGGGGCTGTTCGGCTACCACTTTCTCTACTTCACCGCCTTTCGCCTGTCGCCCTCGGCCGAGACCGGGCTGATCGCCTATCTCTGGCCGCTGTTCATCGTGCTGTTCTCGGGCCTTCTGCCCGGCGAGCGCCTTGGCGCGCGGCATGTGACCGGGGCGCTTCTGGCCTTTCTCGGCGCGGCGCTGCTGGTCATGGGGCGCGGCGGCGAGGGTTCCGCCAATGCGGCGGGCCTGGCGCTGGCCTTTCTATGCGCGCTGACCTGGGCGGGCTATTCCGTGCTGTCGCGCAGGCTGGGCGAGGTGCCGACCGAAAGCGTCACCCTCTACTGCCTGGCCACCGCGCTTCTGTCGGCGCTGGCGCATCTGGCACTGGAAGAGACGCTCTGGCCCCAGGGCGTCGCGGGCTGGGGGGCGGTGCTGCTCCTGGGTCTGGGCCCGGTGGGGGCGGCCTTCTTCACCTGGGACATCGGCATGAAGAAAGGCGACATCCAGCTTCTGGGTGTCGCCTCCTATGCCGCGCCGCTGCTTTCAACGCTGGCGCTGGTTCTGGCCGGGATCACGCCGCCATCCTGGGCCCTTCTGCTGGCCGCTCTTCTGATCGCGGGCGGCGCCGGACTGGCGGCGGGCAGGCGCGGTTAATGCGCCTGGCTCAGCCGGGTGATCTCTTCCTTGAGCTTGAGCTTCTGCTTCTTCCATTCGGCGATCTGAATGGCATCGGTCGCGGGGCTGCGCTGCGCCCGCTCGACCTTGTCCGAGAGGTTTTCGTGCTTCTTCCGAAGTTCCGCAATATGCGAAGCCATCGTCATCTCCGTTCCTCCTTGCTTTGTGACAACCGTATGGACAGTCCAGCACGGAAGCCGAGTCGTGTCACCTGTCTTCCTGTCGCAGGCGGTGGAAATCAGCCGCAAATCTTCTTCGATCAGCCCAATCTTGCCTCAAGGCCCGCGCCCTCGCGCAAGATTGCATTGACCTCGGGCGTATAGCTTTCGCGGTCGCCGTCATGGGCGTCGCCCTTGTGGATCACCAGGGGCGCCAGAAGCCGGAACGCGGCCCGCCCGCCCTTCCTTGCGCGCAGGATGATGCGCAGGGCCTCGCGCCCCTCGCGCGCGGCCAGGGGCAACACGATGCCCGAACCCATCCGGGGCGCCAGCGCCGAAAGCAGGCCGGGCAGGCTGTCGGCCCCGGCGATCAGGGTCAGCCACCCCCCCGGCACCAGCCGCCGCGCCGCCGCCGCGACCCATTCGCCGACCGGACGCTCCACCTGCATCGCGGTCGCGCGCGCCGCCACGGGCGAGGGCGTGCCACCCGGCGGATACCAGGGCGGATTGGCGATCACATGGTCGAAATCGCGCCGCAGCGCCACAGGCATCCGCGCCAGATCGCCCTGGTGCACCTCAAGCCCGATGCGGTTGCGGGCGGCGTTGCGCCGCGCGAGATCGACATATTGCGGCTGAAGCTCCAGCCCGGCCTGTTCCAGCCCCGGCACCCGCACGCCCAGGCAGAGCGAGGCCGCGCCCGCGCCGCAGCCCAGATCCAGCACCGACTGTCCCGCGCGGGCGGGACAGGCCGCCGCCAGCAGCACCGCATCGGTCGCCGCCCGATAGCCCTTCAGCGGCTGAAGCAGGCGCAGCCGCCCGCGCAGGAACAGGTCGTCGGAGAGATCCTCGTCGGGGAAGACCGCATCGGGGAAGACCGCGCTCACCCCGGCAGGTCCACGCCATTGTCGCGCAGGATCGCGCGCGCCATGAACAGGTCGCGATCCGCCACCATCAGCCTTTGCGGCAAAAAGCCCAGTGAACCGTCCAGTACGCTCATGTGGACGTCCATGGCGAAGGCTGTTATGCCCTCGCCATCGAGAAGGGCTGTCGCGAAGGCGATCACCGTCGGGTCGGTCGTGCGCAGAAGCTCTTTCATCGCAAATGACGTAACTGCCCCTGCCCCCGGCGGCAAGAGCCGCGATAGCCGGGCATCAGCGGAGCCCTGGGTATGAAGATGGACGGCGCAGCAAAGAACGTGAACCAGAACCCTCAGGACCGCCTTGCGGAATATTTCGCCCGGGACATGGCGGCGGTGAACGGCATCATCCGCAGCCGCATGTCCAGCGAACATGCCCCCCGCATCCCCGAGGTCACCGCCCATCTGATCGAGGCCGGCGGCAAGCGCATCCGCCCGATGCTGGTCCTTGCCGCCGCGCATCTGTGCGGCTATCCGCAAGAGGATGCCGACGAGGGCGCGCGCCAGGATCACCTCAAGCTGGCCGCGACCGTCGAATTCATCCACACCGCCACCCTGCTGCATGACGACGTGGTCGACGAAAGCCGCCAGCGCCGGGGCCGCCCCACCGCCAACCTGCTGTGGGACAACAAGTCCAGCGTTCTGGTCGGCGACTATCTTCTGGCCCGCGCCTTCCAGTTGATGGTCGAGCCGGGGAACCTGCGCGTCCTCGACATCCTGGCCAATGCCTCGGCCACCATCGCCGAGGGCGAGGTGCTGCAACTGACCGCCGCCCAGGATCTGGCCACCACGGAAGAGACCTATCTGAAGGTGGTGCGCGGCAAGACGGCGGCGCTCTTCTCGGCCGCGACCGAATCCGGCGCGGTCATCGCCGGCGCGGACGAGGATCGGGTGCGCGCGCTGTTCACCTATGGCGACGCGCTTGGGATCGCGTTCCAGATCGCCGACGACCTGCTGGATTACGGCGGCGCCTCGGCGGTGATCGGAAAGAACGTGGGCGACGACTTCCGCGAGCGCAAGCTGACGCTGCCGCTGATCAAGGCCATCGCGAAGGCCGATGCGGAGGAGCGGGCCTTCTGGGCCCGCGTGATCGAGAAGGGCGACCAGGCCCCCGGCGATCTGGAACAGGCGCTGGCGATCATGGCCCGCCATGGCGCGCTTGAGGCCGCGCGGGCCGATGCGCTTGGCTGGGCGGGGGCCGCGAAAGCGGCGCTGGCGGATCTGCCCGACCATCCCCTGCGCGCGACGCTCGCGGATCTGGCCGATTACGTCGTGGCCCGCATCGCCTGACCCGTCAGGCGGCCTCATCCGGCAGAAGCGCCGCCGCCGCCACCCACCAGGCCGGGGCCTGCGCGCGAAGCCGGTCGGCGGCCCGCTGCGCCGCCGCCTCTTCGGCGAAAAGCGCAAAACAGGTCGCGCCCGAGCCCGACATCCGCGCCAACAGCGCCCCGGGCAGGGCCTCCAGCGCCGCCAGAGCCTGGCCGATCACTGGCGCGACCCGAAGCGCCGCCGGCTCCAGGTCGTTCCGCTGTCCCGACAGCCAATGGGCAAGGGCAAGGGCATCGCGCCAACGGGGCAGCACCCCGGGCAGGCCCGGATTTTCCTTGACAGCCAAAGCGCGGAAGACCTGCGGCGTCGGCACCTCGACGCGCGGATTGGCAAGGACCGCCCAGACCTGCGGGAAAGCCGGAACGGGATCCAGCCGCTCGCCGATGCCGCGCATCCGCGCAGGGCCCGAGCGCATGCAGACCGGCACGTCGGCGCCAAGCGCCGCGATCACATCGGCATCGACCGCGCCGGGCCGGCCCATCAGGCGCAGCACCGCCCGCACCGCCGCCGCCGCATCGGCCGAGCCGCCGCCGATCCCCGAGGCCGGGGGCAGGTTCTTCTCCAGCCGGAACGCCACCGGGAAATCGGGCGCCACCGCCCGCGCCGCGCGCAGGACCAGATTGTCCTCGCCCGCGGGCAATTCGGCCCCGAACGGGCCCGCAAGCACCAGCGCGGCCTTGGGCGCCGGGGCGGCCTCAAGCAGATCGCCCACTCCGGCGAAGGCCACCAGGCTGTCCAGCAGGTGATAGCCGTCCGCCCGCAGGCCGGTGACATGCAGGCACAGGTTGACCTTGGCCCAGGCCCGTTCGGTCACAGTCGCACGTTCGGTAATGGGCGCACGTTCGGTCACGGGCGCCCGCTCAATTGCCCTGGGCAGATCCATTGCCCGCCTGCGGCCCTTCCTCGGCCATCACCGCATCCAGCCCGATCTCAAGCTTCCTGCGGATCCGCGCGGCATCCTTTTCCTCGGGTCCGAAGGACAGCGCGCGGTGCCACTGGAATTCGGCCTCGCGCTTTCGGCCGTTCATCCAGTAGACATCGCCCAGATGGTCGGTCACCACCGGGTCCACCGGCTCCAGCACCGAGGCCCGCTCCATCGGCGCCAGCGCCTCGCCGTAGCGGCCCAGCACGAAATAGGCCCAGGCGAGGCTGTCGATGATATAGCCCGCATCGGGTTGCGCCGCGACCGCCTGCTCGATCAGCGAGAGCGCCTCCTCGGGGTTCACCCCGCGCTCCAGCATGGAATAGCCCAGATAGTTCAGCACCTGGGGCTGGCCGGGGTTCAACTCCAGCGCCCGGCGCATGTCGGCCTCGGAGGCGTCGTCCTGGTCCAGCCGCTCATGGCAGATGCCCCGGGTGAAATAGAGCGTCCAGTGCCCGCGCTCGGGCGCCGCGTCGATCATGCCGATCGCGGTGTCATAGACCGTCAGCGCCTCTTGCCAGCGTTCCTCGCGCCGTAGCATATCGGCAAGCGAGGCCTGGACCAGCAGCAGGTCGCCATGGCTGCGGGTCAGCGCGCGCAGGGCCTCGATGGCCGCATCCACCCGGCCCGCGGCGTAGAGCGCATCGGCGCGGCCGATCTCGGCGCTGTAATGCGCGGGATGATCCGAGGGGATCTGGGCGTAGATCTCGACGGCGAGGTCATACTGGTTCAACTGCTCCAGCATCCCCGCCGACAGCAAAAGCGCCTCGACATGGTCGGGCCGCAGCGCCATGGCGGCGCGGCTGTTGAGCAGGGTGAAGGCGGGATCGGCCTCGCCCATCAACAGCGTCGCCAGCGAGAAATAGACCTCGGCAATGCCGTCGCGGGCGCTGGTCACGGAATCGAAGGGCACCGGCTCTCCGGCCGCCAGCCGGGCGCGCAGGGCATCGACCACCGGCTCGGGCGCCGGGCCGAAGGCGCGGTCCAGCAGCGCCAGCGCATCCTGGTTGCGTTCAAGCTGGGACAGGATCTGGGCATGGGCCTCCACGCCCCGGCGGTTCAGGTTCAGGGGGCCCTCGGCCTCGACCGAAAGGATGCGGTCGGCGCCCTCGAAATCCCCCGCCATCGCGATGGCCAGCGCCTTGTGGTAAAGCCCGTAGGCCTCGAAGCCCCGGCTGGCCGCAATGGCGTCGAAATGGGCCAGCGCCTCGGACATGCGCCCCTGGCCGATCTCGGCCCAGCCAAGCGCGAGCCGGTCGAAGACCGGCCCGACCGAGCGGCCATCCTCGACCGATTTCACGAAACCCCCGTAATCCTCGGCCAGCGCCGAACGCGCCAGCAGCGCGAAATCGACCAGTTGGCTGACGCCGCCCGCGGCCTCGATCGTATCGGCGGCGGCGGCGGCGGCCTCGATCTCGCCAAGGTTGAGGGTGGCGAAAAGCAAGGCCTCAAGCAGCATCAGATTGCCCGGATCGGCCTCAGCCGCGCGCGCGAAGAAATCCGCCGAGGCGCGGAAATCGCCATGCGCCTCGGCGTTGCGCGCCGCCAGATAGGCGCCGACATCGCCGATGGGGGCGGCGGGCGCCTCGTCGACCTCTTGCGCGGGCGCGGGCGCGGCCAGCAGCGCGCAAAGCGCCAGGACGGCGGCCGAACGCAAAAGGCCGGAACGCAAGAGCCCCGAACGCGGGCAGGCCGGGCGGCGCGGAAGGGACAGGATCATGGGCGGCTCGTTCCTCGCATTCTCCGGGCCTCAGCCGACCCTGGATCGTCGGGGCAGGCTAGCCCCACGGGCGGGCGGGCGCAATGAGGGCAATGCCCACCCCGGCCCGGCGCGGACGGTGACTTCTGCGTGATTTCCCCGGATTAGGGGCCGATCCCGATCTCAACCGATCTCGATCACGGTGCGGCCCCGGATCCGGCCCGCGACGATCTCTTCGGCCAGATGCGGCAGATCGGCCATCGGCGCCACCCGGGTCAGTGCGGCCAGCCGCGCGCGGTCGAGGTCGCGGTCCAGCAGCGCCCAGGCCCGGGCCCGGCGCTCTGGCGGGCACATCACGGAATCGACCCCCAGCAGCGCCACGCCGCGCAGGATATGCGGCATCACCGTGCCCGGCAGATCCGCGCCGCCCGCCAGCCCGCAAGCCGTCACCGCGCCGCCATAGCGGGTCTGGGCCAGCAGATTGGCCAGGGTATGGCTGCCGACGCTGTCGATCCCGCCCGCCCAGGTCTCGGGCTGCAGCGGCTTGCCAGGGGCGGAAAGCCCCGCCCGGTCGACGATCCGCGCAGCGCCGAGCGCCTTGAGGAACCCCTCCTCCGACACCCGCCCGGTCGAGGCCACCACCCGCAGCTCCCGCGCCGCCAGCAGCGAGATCGCCACCGTGCCGACCCCGCCCGCCGCGCCGGTGACCAGAAACTCGGCCTCCCCGGCCCCCGCCAGCGTGCCGTGATCCTCCAGCGCCAGGACGCAAAGCGCGGCGGTGTAGCCCGCGGTCCCGATCGCCATGGCCTCAAGCGGCGAAAAGCCCTCGGGCAGCGCGGTCAGATGCCGGGGCTTGATCCGCTGGAAGCGGCTGTAGGCGCCCCATTCGGTCTCGGAAAGGCCCCAGCCGTTCACCAGGACCCGGTCGCCGACCGCCCATTCGGGCGCGCGGGATTCGACCACCACCCCGGCCAGGTCGATCCCCGCCACCATCGGCAGGCGCCGCGCGATCCGGCCCTTGCCGGTGATCGCCAGCCCGTCCTTGTAGTTCAGGCTGGAATGGCTGATCTCGACCAGCACGTCATTGTCGGGCAGATCGGCCAGGGTCAGGTCGGCGATCCGCGCCCTTGGCCTGCCCTCCACCTCTTCGATCAGCATCGCCTTGAAACTTTCGGCCATCCGCTCCTCCAACCGCCTTCGTTTCCCCTGGGCCCGAGGCTGGCCGCTTCGGACCGGCAGCGCAAGCCCATTGCGCAGCGTTCGACAAGCGCGCGCCCCGAGACCGCGTCAGCCCCCGAGACCGCGTCAGCCCAGGAGTTCGTGCAGCACCAGCGCCATGACCTTCGCGCTGTCGAGCATGTCCTCCACCCCCACCCATTCGTCGGGCTGATGGGCCAGATGCAAAAGCCCGGGCCCATAGGCGATGCAGTTCTTCAGCCGCCCGATGCGGTCGATATGCTTCTGGTCATAGGTCCCGGGCGAGGCCACGAATTCCGGGCGACGGGCCAGCACCCGCTCGATGGCGGCGGCGGTGGCATTGACCACCGGCGCGGCGCGGTCCGTCATGCTGGGCTGCACCTCGAAAAGGTCGCGCAGGGAATAGCGGAAACCGGGCCGGGTCCCGGCCAGATCGTCGAGGATCCGCGTCACCTCGGCCTTCACCTCGGGCAGGTCCTCCTCGATCAGGAAACGGCGGTCCAGCACGATGCGGCAACTGTCGGCCACGCAGGGCGCGGGCAGCGAGGTGTCGCCGGGCCCCGGCTCGACCTGGCCGCCGTGGATCGAGTTGATGTTCAGCGTCGATTGCCGTGCGCCCTCGGGCACCACCGGCATGTCGGTGCGCCGCGAGGCGAGCACGGGATAGAGCCGCGCCTCGATCTCTTCCAGCACCGCCCCCATATGCCGGATCGCGCTGTCGCCCAGGAACGGCATCGAGCCATGGGCGATGCGGCCATGGGTCTCGACCTCGGCCCACCAGACGCCGCGATGGCCAAGGCAGATGCGGTCCTTGTGCAGGGGTTCGGGAATGATGACGTGATCGACCCGGCCGGGCGAGAACCGGCCCTGTTCGGCCAGCCAGGCCACCCCGCCGTAGCCGCCCGATTCCTCATCCGCCGTGGCCGAGATCTCGATGGCGCCGCGAAAGTCCGGGCGGGCCTCGATGAAGGCCTCGGCCGCGATGACCGAAGCCGCCAGCCCGCCCTTCATGTCGCAGGCGCCGCGGCCGAAGATGCGGTCGCCGTCGAGCTCGGCGCCGAAGGGATCGCGGGTCCAGCCCTGCCCCACCTCGACCACATCGTGATGGCTGTTGAAATGCACGCAGGGACCCGGCCCGGTCCTGAACCGCGCCACCATGTTCCAGCGCGGAAAGTCGTCGCTGTCGCCCGGGCTGCCGACGGCGCGCAGATATTCGACCTCCCACCCCCGGGCCAGAAGCCGCTCGCCCAGATGGTCGCAGATCTGGCGGTAGTTGCGCCCCGGCGGGTTCAGCGTGGGAATGCGGATCAGATCCTGCGCCAGACCGATCAGGTCTTGGCGGCGGAGCGCGACTGCGGCAAGAATGGCATCGACCGGCATGGGGAATTCATGCCTTGCCAGACCCGGCGAAGGCAACAGATTTTCCCGCACCGGCCCGGGGTGCGGCGGCGGCGCGGGATGCGCCCTTCAGGTCGTTCCCCGGTCAACGGGTATCATGCCGGGCCATGGAGGGCAGTATGGCGAACTTCGAAGCGCAGATCCTTGAAAGCCAGAAACAGGTTCAGGCCGCCCAGTCGAAGATTTCGGCGATCAGCACCGCCATCGAATCCGCCCGCATCAAGGCCGAGCAGGGGATCGAGATCGACGTCGAGACCGCCACGCTGGAGGATGTGCACAAGCATACCGAGGTGATGAACGCCAATATCGCCGAGCTGATCATGGGGCTTGACGACGTGACCGCCGCCTTCTCGAAGGATTTCGACGAGATGCGCAACAAGACCGGCTGGGAAAAGCTGGTGGGCGTGTTCTCTGCGGGGAAGTCGGAAAGCCTGCGGCAGGAACGGCTGCGCTCGGCCTCGATCGACGACAAGCTGCAGGATCTGATCGCGAAATCCGACGTGATCGTGCGGCTGTTGCAGGGCCAGCTTGAGCTTCTGAACGAGCAGAAGACCCGCGTCGAGGGCAATCTGGCGCAGACCCTGACCGACCGCGAGGACACCGTCGCCGCGCTGGAGGACGTGCGCCGCCAGATCGCCGCCATGGACCCACGGCTGATCGAGCTGGAAAACCGCATCTCGGTGGAACAGGACGCGGCGGCGCGCACCCGGCTTGAGACCGAACTGGTCGGCCTGAACGCCCAGCACAACGCGCTGGTGCAGGACGAGCAGGTGAAGCTCGCCCGTTCGCAGACGCTGGAGCGCTATATCGAAAAGGGCAAGACCTGGGTGGACAGCCTGACCAACCAGGCCGCGACCCAGCTTGTGCTGATCAACAAGCTTCAGACCGATACCCGCCAGCGCGTGGTGCTTTACGACGCGCTGACCTCCAGCCTCAAGACCGCGCAGCAGCAGGACGTGGCGCATCGGATCAACGAGATCGGCGTCAAGACCGACCAGGAGGCCCAGGCGGCCATGGCCGCCATCGGTTCGGCGACCAATGCGCGGATGGCCGACATGCTTGAGGCGCATGAAGGCCATATGGTCTTCGCCCGCAAGATCCTTGAGGACAAGGCCCGCGCCGACGAACGCTTCGCCCGCCGCTTCGCCGCCATCGTCGAGAAACACGACAAGAATGCCTATGGCGGATGACGCTGCACCGGCAGACCCGGCGGGCCCTGGCCTGGGGGCTGGGGGCAATGGCGCTCGGGCTGGGGCTGGCGCCGCTTGCGGTCGCGCTGGAACATGCGACCGGCGGCGCGCTGGCGGCGACGGCGGGCGGGCTTTCGGCGCTGGCCATCGCCCTGGGCGCGATGCTGGCGCTGGTCGGCGGGCCGGTGCGGGCGCTTCAGGCGCGGGCCTTCCGCCGGGGCCTGCCCTCGGGCCGGTTGCGCGCGCTGGCGCTGCGCAGCGGCGCCTTGCGCTGGTGGTATTGGGTCGATCCGCAGGGGCGGGACCGCGATGAGCGATAATGCCGTCAAGAAGGCGCTGGTCGGCGATCATGCCGAGGTCCAGGATTCCGAACGCGCCCGGCGCTATTTCGCGAAATTCGCCCAGATCGGCGGCTATTTCGCCCGGATCGCCGCCGAGCTGGAGCGCGAGAACCGCCTTACCCGGACCGAGACCCGGATCCTTGGCCATTACCTCAACGGGGTGATCGGCACCTTCCGCGCGCTCAATCACAAATACCTGATGACCGGCCGGGCCGAGGGCGCGCCGCATCTGACCATCGACCGCCACGAATCCGGCTTTCCGGTGGCGCAGGAACTGATGGTGATGGCGGTGGATGCGCAGCAGGCCGGAAAGCATCTGGCCGGGATGGCCTCGGAGGCCGAACTCAAGGATCGCATGGTCCGCACCATCATCGGCGAGCGCAAGACGCCGACGGCGCTGCAATTCGCGCTGTCGCAGCGGCTGTATTATCAGGCGCTGCAAGCGGGCGGCCTGTTCTGGGCCCGCAACGACCCGGACGCGCAATGGATCGCCCAGGTCGGGCAAAGGCGGCATTTCCTGCTGCATTGGGCGGTCTGGGATGCCCAGGTGAACCTTCCGGTGGTCTATCTGCTGGATGTCGAGGATTCGGGCCGCCGCCCGCTGCCGCAGGACGCCTATCGCTGGCCGCCGATGCAGCAAAAGCTGCTGGCGCAATCCCTGGGCGGGCTGAAGCTGGTGACCATCGCCACCGGCTTCGACCAGGATTTCGAGAACAGCCACCCCAAACGGCTGCGCCGCATCACGCTGGGCCCGATGTATTCCGCCGGTTTCACCCTGCAATCGGGGCCAATATCGAAAGTGCTGGGCGACGCGCGCGCGCCGCAGGGCCAGGACTGGGCGCTGGTCTGGACGCTGGAGGACCTGGTGTCGGACCGCGAGGAGATGGTGAAGGACGGCTGGTTCTCGTCGCGCCCCAGGCAGATCTTCCGGCTCGACCCCCTGACCGGGGGCACCACCGGCACCACGCGGACCGAGCGGATGATCGTCCTGCCCGAGCGCCCCTATCAGGTGCTGGTCGAGCAAGATCCCCCCGGATTGCGCGGGATCCGCAAATTCGTTGTGGGGGCGGGCGGAAGGCTGATCCCCGGCGTCTAGGACGGCGCCCCGGGCGCATGCCAGGGTTAGGGGCCGGGAATGGAGCCGGAAGGATCCGGCCGGAAAGGAAGCGGTTATGGTGACGCGCGACACGATGGAGTTGAAGGAAGAGGCGGTCCGGGCGCAATATGAAGCCGCGCTCGGGCTGGTTTCCGGTTTCGACCATGCGCCCAGGCTGGGAAAGCCGCTTGAAGCCGCCGCCGCGCCCGAACGCTCGCCCGGGGTGGGCGCGCGGCCGCGTTTCCGCTCCACCGTGCCGGGGATGGCGGCGCGCCCGACCGCCCGGCCCGGGGGGGTGCGGATCATCGACCGGGTCGAGGGGCTGTCGGACGGGCTGATCTCGGCCAAACAGGCGGCGGCGCTGAACGTGCTGCGCCGCGCGCTCGCCATCGCGCTCGCCATGGCCGAGACCTTCGCCGCCCAGTCGGGGCTGGCCGAGATGAAGCGCGCCAATCTGGAAGGCCGCGTGCCCGAAGGCAAGCGGGCCGAATTCGGCGAATTGTTGCAGGCCGAGGCGCTGGTCGCGCTGTTCACCTTCGCCAATGCCGCCGCCTTCCTGATCGCCCCGCATCTGGGCAGCCTGGGCGTCGAGATCGGCGAGGTCGACGAGGTGCTGACCGACAACACCCCCCTCGCCCTGCAAGGCGCCCTGTGGGAGCTGGATCAGGACATCGGGCTGTTCGCCTCGGACGATGCCCGGCTGGTCGCCACCATCGCGGCCTTTGCCGAGGCGCTGATGAAGAAGGTCGCCCTGCGCGCCGAGGGGATGGCGCGGGTCTCGGCCTTCGCGGCCGGGTCCTGGCGGGTCGAGGCCGACGGGCTGACCATCGCCGGGTTCAAGCCCGCGCGGGCCGCGCGCGGCGGCCAGATCGCCATGGCCTTCAAGAAACCGCATGAGGTGGTCGGCAACCATATCGCCAAATACCAGAGCCTGCGTCTGGCCAAGATGCTGATGGCCTATGATTTCGACCGAAAGCTGAACCCTTTCGCCGAACTGGGCGGCTTCATCTTCACCTTCATGGGCGACGGCCGCCCCGGCACCGGCAAGACCACGCTGATCCAGATGATGGCGGGGCTGCTGAACGATTACTGCAAGGTGGCGGGCTATCCCTTCCGCTACCAGAATTTCTCGATCGACCAGATCGACAGCTATCAGGGCAAGTCGGGCCAGAACGCGAAAGCCTTCATCGACAACATCCTCGACCCCGGCGCGATCGGCTTCGGCACCATCGACGACATCGACCAGGTGGCCGGAAAGCGCGGCGACCGGCAGTCGAGCGCGGGCCAGCAGGAGGTCACCGCCGTCTTCATGCAGGCCTTCGCCGGATCGGGCACCGTGGTGCGCGGCAATTGCAGCTTCGGCATGTTCTCGAACTATCCCGAGAATGTCGATGACGCCCTGCGCCAGCGCGCGGGCGCGCGCTTCCTGGTCGACGGGCCGCAAACGCGCGAGGATTACATCGACATCCTGTCGCTGCTTCTGGGCCGCAACCACCAGATCCCCCTGGGTCGGCACGATCTTTTCGCCGCGCAAGAGATCCGCCGCGCCGTCCAGGCCAGTTTCGAGGGCCATTCCCGCCCGCATGAGGCCGGTCTCGTCAAAGTCTGGGAGGCGGTGACCGACCGGCTTGGCCCCCTCGACACGATCGAGCGGATCGGCGGTTACCTCAAGGCGATCCAGGAGGCCGACGACCGCTTCACCGGCCGCGCGATCAAGAACATCACCGATGCGGTGAAGGTGCGGGCGATGGATTTCGAACTGCCCGACGAATGGATGGAAGAGCCCGACCTGTTCCTGTTCCGGCCCTATGACGAAAAGCTCGGCATGATCCGCGAGTTGATGACCCCGATCACCTCGGCCATGGTGGTGCAGGAGATCAACCGATACGCCGACAGCGAATTCCGCTATGCCGACAATTCCGACGAGGCAGCGATCAATGCCATGGTGCGCGATCTCGACCGGCAGGAAGAGGCGAAACGGCGCTGGCTGGAGGGCAAGGCATGAACCCCGATCCCGGGAATGCGACCGATCTGTTCGCCCTGGTCGTCTGGGGCGGCATCGCGCTGGCCTGGCTGGCGGTCTCGCTGCTGGTGCTGCGGGCGCTGTGGCGCGGCACATTGCGGGGCCTTGCCGCGTTCCCGCTGTGGCTGGCCGCCGTCCTGCTGGTGGCGGTCGCCTCGGCGCCGCTGTGGCTCTACCTCGGCGGCGTTCTGGCTCGGCGGCGTTCTGGCCTCGACCGCGAATACCGGGCCCGAGGGGGCGATGGGGGCCGGGGCGACGATCCTGGGCGGCGCGATCCTGGGCGGGCTGGTCACCGGGCTGATCCTGGCCACGATCTGCGCGGCGCATGGATCTGGCACGCGGCAAGGCGCGGAGTCGCGGGCATGAGGGCGGAACCCGGTCCCTTGAAAGCCCCCGCAGGGGCCTCGGCAGGGGCCTTGGCAGGCGGGCGCTTCCGCGGGGCACCCGCATGAAGCGCCTGATCGAAAAGGGGCTGATGTTCGGAAACCTCGTCGAGGTGTCCTCGCCCCAGCTTGTCCACCGCTACAACCGCGCGCTTCGCGCCCTGACCGGGCGGGAAACCGCCCTGACCGATTTCCACATCGACATGTCGGGCTTCTCGCCCGAGATCGGCGACGAATTCGACGATCGCTTCTACCTCAACCATCGCGGCGCCAACCGCCAGTTCATCCTGCTGACCACCGCGCAGCGGCGCGCGGCGCTGCTGAATATCGCCTTCTCGACCTCTCGCGGGATCCTGGCGCAGTTCATCGACGCCAATGAGGCGCAGCTTTTCGCCCTGACCGCGCGCGATGCCGTAGCCGGAGAGCTGCAGGGCTCGGTCTATGCCATCGACACGCCGACGCGGCTGTTCGACATCCGCCAGGTCACGGTCGAGGCCGATACCATCGGCGGCCATGTCGCCGATGCGGACCGTCTGGCCCGGCTGATCGAGCGTTTCCGCACCGAGCCCGAGGGCTGGCGCGACGAGGCGCTGATCGCGCAGATGATCGCGCTGGCCGGACGCACCGGCGACGTGACCCGGGTGCCGATCCACCTGCCCGCCATGACCTTCGAACAGGGGAACTTCTGGACCAGCCTCTTCGGCGGCATCCATGTGTTCCGGGACGTGAAATTCCCCGCCGCCATCTCGCGCGCACCCATCGAAAGCCTTGGGCCGCTGCCGGTCGCGCAGGCGATGGATTTCCGCCACAGGAACCAGATCGCCGACTGGCTGGAGCGCAATGCCCTGGCCGAGCCCATCGTTCAGGCGCGCGGCGCCGATGCGGGGGCGATCCTGCGCCAGAAGATGGATTTCATCCTGCTCGACGCCGCCGACCGGCTGGAGATCGACGTGGGCGACGCGCGGCGGACCGAGCTGCGCAAGCTGGCCTACAAGCTGGGCCCGGCGCTGCCGGAGGAATTCCTCGGCCTGGCCGCGCTGCTGCGATGGGCCGAGGGGGCCGGGCCCTGGCCCAAGATCTCGTCCGAGCATCCGGCCTATTTCTACACCCTGCGCGCCCGCCCGGGCCGGGACCGCGATCAGGTCAACATGCTTCTGTCCGAGCTTTCGCTGATGGATGTGCGCCAGCTTTTCATCACCCACAAGGAACGGTTCTACGAGGAATACCGCGGCTGGTCCGACCTCAAGCGCAGCTATGTGGCCGATTTCCTCGCCCGCGAATACCAGGTGGACAAGGAAGGCGCCCGCGAGGCGCTTTTCGGCGCCGAACCCCGCATGGACGAGCTTTCGCGACCCGATATGCGCGACGGCCCGAAACCCCGGCAGGGCGGCGGCCGCGACGCGACCACGCCGCCGGGCGCGCCCTGGGGCGGCCCATGGGGGGGCGGCACAGGGGGCGGCGGCACAGGAGACGCGGCGGCACAGGGGCCATGGGGCCGACAAGCGGCCCCCAGGGGGCGGAAGGGGCGCGGCGGATGATCATCGGATGGATACGGCTGGCCTTCTTCCTGCTGATCGGGCTGAGCATCGCCTATCTCGCCACCTCGATCTATTCGCGCTCGGTCCGGCGCGAGCGGCTTGAGAAACGCTGGGTCGCGGAAAAGCGCGAGGGCGACCACGACGCCTGGATCGAGGCCGGAATGCGCGCCTACGACAGGGGGCTGCGCCGGCGGCTGCTCTGGCTTATATACATCATCCCGATGGTCGCCTTCACCGCGATCTTCATCTTCGTCAACTGGGGCGGTCTGTGATGCGTTATCTTCGTTGGGGCTTCTGGCTGGTGATCGCGTCGCTGGTCTTCGCTTTCCTGCACTACACCCTGCCGCAGCGCGATATCGTCTTCATCGTCGGCACCGAAAGCCGCCGCGTCGATATCGGAGAGAATTCGCTGTTCTGGAGCCGGGCCGAAGTCGGGATGAGCAATACGACCAGCCGCGACGTCTTCTTCATCAACGCCGTGCGCGCCAATGGCCGCACCGTCGAATACCGCAACGAAGACACCGGCTGGGGCTGGCCGCCCTATTTCAAGATCGACAGCTACGGGCTGGACACCCAGGCCAAGCGGCTGATCTCGACCGAAGCGAACCCGGTCTGGGTCGCCGTGACCCATTACGGCTGGCGCAACCAGTTCTTCACCATCTTCCCCAACGCCGTCTCGATCCGCCGGGTCGAGGGGCCGGATGTCACGCTGATCCCCTGGGTGAACATCGCGATCCTCGGCACGCTCTTGCTGGTGCTGGTGATGATCCGCCGCATGTGGCTGCAATTCCGCGAGCGCATGATCGAGCCCACCATCGACCGCCTCGACGCCCGCGCCGATGCCGCCCGCGCCGAGGCGAGGGGCGCCTGGGGGCGGTTCACGCGCTGGATCGACAGCTGGCGGTCGAAACCGAAACGCTGAACCGGAAACGGCGCACCTGCGCGCGCCGTCACTCCGCCATCGGCGCTCCGGCCGGATCAGGACCGCAGGCTGCCGCCGGTGGCCTTGGTCACCTTCTCGACGATCTTCCTCGACACCGCCTCGATCTCGGCATCGGTCAGCGTCGCCTCGACGGGTTGCAAGCGCACCGTCAGCGCGATCGACTTCTTGCCCGGGCCCATCTGCGCCTCGGCCTTTTCGCCGGTGAACTGGTCGAAGATCCGCACGCTTTCGATCAGCGCCTTGTCGGCGCCCTGCGCCGCATTCACCGCCACCAGCGCCTCGGTCGCGGCATCGACGGTGAAGGCGAAATCGCGCTCGACCGCCTGCAGATCGCTGATCGTCAGCGCGGGCCGGGTCGGCGACTTGGCCTTGGGCGCGGGCACATTGGCGGGCAGGACGGTGAAGGCCACGGCGGGCCCCTTGACGCCGAAGGCGGTCAGAAGGCGCGGATGCACCTCGCCGAAGCTGGCCAGCACGTTCGGCCCCAGCCCGATCACGCCCGAGCGGCCCGGATGCCACCAGGCGGCGGCCTTGCGGGTGATCTGCGCCCGCGCGGGCGCGCCAAGCGCGGCCAGCACCGCCTCGGCATCGGCCTTGGCGTCGAAGACATCGACCGGACGGCGCGAACCATGGGGATCGCGCGGCGCCGCGGCGCCGATCAGAAGCCCCGCCGCCTGAAGGTGCTGCTCGCCGGGCTCGCCGCCCTGGAACGCCTGTCCGACCTCGAACAGCGCCAGATCCATGAAGCCGCGCGCCTGGTTGCGCGCCGCCGCCGCCAGAAGGCCGGGCAGCAGATCGGGACGCAGGTGGCTCATCTCGGACGAGATCGGATTGTCGACGCGCACCGCCTCGGTCCCGCCGCCGAACAGCGCCGCCGCCCTGGCCTCAATGAAGCTGTAGGTCACGCATTCGTTGTAGCCCAGTGCCGCGATGGTCCGCCGGGCGGTCTTTTCGCGCATCTGCAAGGGCGTCAGGATCGGGCGCGGCACGCCCGGCTCGGCACGCCGCATCGGCGCACCCCGCAGCCGGGTCAGCGAGGCGATGCGGGCCACCTCCTCGACCAGATCGGCCTCGCCCAGCACATCGGGGCGCCAGGACGGCGGCGTCGCCATCAGCCCGCTCATCTGGAAGCCGAGCGCGGTCAGCGTCTGGCGCTGTTCGGCCTCGGAAATCTCCATGCCGACCAGGCTGACCACCCGGGCCGGGTCCAGCCTGTAGGCGCGGGTGGTGTCGGGCGCGGCGCCGTCCTGCACGACATGGCTCGGCGCGCCACCGCACAGCTCCAGCACCATGCGCGTCGCCAGTTCCAGCCCCGGCAGGGTGAAGGCCGGATCGATGCCGCGCTCGAACCGATAGCGGGCATCCGAGACGATCTTGAGCTTGCGCCCCGTCGCCGCGATGGTGATCGGGTCCCAATAGGCGCTTTCAAGGAACACGTTCACCGTATCCTCGGTGCAGCCCGAATCCTCGCCCCCCATGATGCCCGCAAGGCTTTCGGGGCCCTTGGCATCGGCGATGACCATCTGGCCCGCGGAAAGCGCATAGGTCTTGCCGTCCAGCGCCAGCAGGCTTTCGCCCGCGTCCGCCGGGCGGATGGCCAGTTCGCTGCCCTGCATCCGGTCCAGGTCGAAGACATGCAGCGGGCGGTTCAGCGCGAAGGTGAAGAAATTGGTGATGTCGACCAGCGCCGAGATCGGCCGCAGCCCGATCGCCTTCAGCCGCTTTTGCAGCCAGTCGGGCGAGGGGCCGTTCCTGACCCCCCGGATCACCCGGCCGGTGAAATGCGGCGCGGCCTTTTCCTTCAGCGCGGCGTCGATCCTGACCGAGACCGGGCAGTCGAAGACGCCCTCGACCGGCTCGACCGCCAGCGGCTTCAGCGTGCCCAGCCCGCGCGCCGCCAGATCGCGCGCGATGCCGCGCACCCCAAGCGCATCGGGGCGATTCGGCGTCACCTTGATCTCGATCACCGGGTCGTTGAGGCCGCGCCAGTCGATGAACCGCGCGCCAAGCGGCGCGTCCCGGGGCAGGTCGATGATGCCGTCATGGTCGTCCGACAGTTCCAGCTCGCGCTCGGAACACAGCATGCCGTTCGATTCGACGCCCCGGATCACGCCGGGTTTCAGATCGACGCCGGTGCCCGGGACATGGGTGCCAGGGGGTGCGAAGACGCCGACCAGCCCGGTGCGCGCATTGGGCGCGCCGCAGACCACCTGCACCTCGACCGGGGCCGAGCCCTCGCCCCCCGGGAAGGTCTCGACCCGGCAGACCCGCAGCCGGTCGGCATTCGGGTGCTGGACCGCCTCGATCACGCGGCAGATGCGGAAGGCCCCCAGCCGCTCGGCCGGATTCTCGATGCCTTCGACCTCAAGCCCGAGGTCGGTCAGGGTTTCGGCGATCTCATCCACCGAGGCGGTGGTGTCGAGATGGTCGTGAAGCCATGAGAGGGTGAATTTCATCCCGTTCATCCGCGCTGCTGTCTTTGCCTGCCGCCTTAGCGCATGGGCGGGGAAAGGGAAAGTCACCGAGGGGCCGGAGCCGGGAGCGGAGCCCGGTGCGACATTGCCCGAACGCCCCACCCGCAAAGGCCGTTTTCGGCGCCATTTCCGCGGCGCTGCCGCTTGCCCCCGCTGCCGCGAAGGAATAATGCGTGTGCCAGCCATTTCCGGCCATAACGTTTCCGGGAGGATAGCCCATGCGCAACGAACGTTTCGACAAGTCGAAGCTCCCCAGCCGCCATGTGACCGAGGGCCCTGCCCGCGCTCCGCATCGCAGCTATTTCTACGCCATGGGCATTTCGGAAGAAGAGATTCACCAGCCCTGGGTCGGCGTCGCCACCTGCTGGAACGAGGCCGCGCCCTGCAACATCGCGCTGAACCGCCAGGCGCAATCGGTGAAGATGGGCGTGAAGAAGGGCGGCGGCACGCCGCGCGAATTCACCACCATCACCGTGACCGACGGCATCGCCATGGGGCATGAGGGGATGCGATCGTCGCTGGCTTCGCGCGATGCCATCGCCGATACGGTGGAGCTGACCATGCGCGGCCATTGCTATGACGCGCTGGTCGGCCTTGCGGGCTGCGACAAGTCTCTGCCGGGGATGATGATGGCGATGGTGCGGCTGAACGTGCCCTCGGTCTTCGTCTATGGCGGCTCGATCCTGCCGGGCAAGCTCAACGGCAAGGACGTCGTGGTGCAGGACGTGTTCGAGGCGGTGGGCAAACATGCCGCCGGCACCATGTCGGACGCCGAACTGCAGGTGCTGGAGCGCGTGGCCTGCCCGAGCGCGGGGGCCTGCGGCGGACAATATACCGCCAATACCATGGCCTGCGTCTCCGAGGCGATCGGGCTGGCGCTGCTCAATTCCTCGGGCGCGCCCGCGCCCTATGAAAGCCGCGACCAATATGGCGACTTCTCGGGCCAGGCGGTGATGAAGCTGATCGAGAAGAACATCCGCGCCCGCGACGTGGTGACCCGCAAGGCGCTGGAAAACGCCGCCCGCGTGGTGGCCTGCACCGGCGGATCGACCAACGGCGGGCTGCACCTTCCCGCCATCGCGAACGAGGCCGGGATCGACTTCGACCTGTTCGACGTCTGCGACATCTTCCGCGACACGCCCTATTTCGTGAACCTGCGCCCGGGCGGCGAATATGTCGCCAAGGACCTGCACGAGGCGGGCGGCGTCCCGGTGGTGATGAAGGAACTGGCGAAGGCCGGGCTTCTGCATCTGGACTGCATCACCGCCTCGGGCGAGGAACTGGGCGAAAGCCTTGGGCGCATCACCCATGAACCCGACGGCAAGGTGATCCATTTCATCGACAAGCCGATCACCGCCACCGGCGGCGTGGTGGGCCTGCGCGGCAACCTCGCACCCGATGGCGCCATCGTGAAGGTCGCGGGCATGACCGAGAAGGAACAGGTCTTCAAGGGCCCCGCCCGCGTCTTCGAATGCGAGGAAGAGGCCTTCGAGGCCGTGCGGCGGCGCGACTACAAGGAAGGCGACGTGATCGTCATCCGCAACGAGGGCCCGGCAGGCGGCCCCGGCATGCGCGAGATGCTGGCGACCACGGCGGCGCTCTCGGGCCAGGGCATGGGCAAGAAGGTGGCGCTGATCACCGACGGCCGCTTTTCCGGCGCGACGCGCGGCTTCTGCGTCGGCCATGTCGGCCCCGAGGCCGCCCATGGCGGGCCGATCGCCCTTTTGAAGAACGGCGACGTGATCACGTTGAACGCGGTCACCGGCGAATTGTCGGTCGATCTGACCGACGAGGACCTGGCCACGCGCAAGGCCGAATGGGCGGGCGCCAGGAAGACCGATTACAACGCCGGGGCACTTTGGAAATACGCCCGCCTCGTGGGTTCGGCGCGCTACGGCGCGGTGACCCATCCCGGGGCCAAGGCCGAAACCCATGTCTATATGGACCAGTAAGGCGAGGCGGATCCCCGGGGCGCTTGCGAAGCTCGTCCCGCTCTGCCTTGCAGCCTGCGTCGCAGGCGAAGGCCCGCCGGACGGGAGCCTGCCCGCCTCGGTGGCCTTCCTGGGCGGCGCCGTCACCGCCGCCGCGCCGCCGGGCTATTGCATCGACCGGCGCGCCAGCCATCAGGAGCGCGACAGCGCCGTGGTGCTGATGGGGCGCTGCTCTGAACGCTCCAGCGCGCCGCCCGTGCTGGTGACGGTCAGCATCGGGGCCGAGGGCTCGGCCTCGGTCCTGCGCAATGGCGCGGGGGCGCTTTCGGACTATTTCCGCTCGGCCCCCGGGCGCGCCGCGCTGGCGCGGGACGGGCGAGCGGAATCGGTCCGGCTGCGGCAGGTCGAGCTTTCCGACGATGTGCTGATGCTTTCGATCTACGACCGCAACCTGGGCGACTACCGCCGGGCGATCCTGGGCCTGCGCGGACGGCTGGTCACCATCTCCGTCACCGCGCCCGGAGATGGAGGCGGGGGCGGGGGCGGCAGCCTGCCCGAGGCAGGAACCCGCACGATCATGGAGCACAGCATCCGGGCGATGCGGCAGGTCAACCCCGAGAGGTCGGGCTGATTAAGTCCGGGACTGATTTCCGCAGCATAACACCGGATAAGGTATTGGCATCTTAACGATCTTGTGGCGATAAAGGAATCGTTTCCGGTTGGGCGACAATCCGACCAGCGTGGCTGAAAAGGTGGTGTTTGTATGGCTGGGCGTCTCGGCAGGCTCTGGAACAGGCTGGTCTTCCGCCGCTCGCTCGCCCGCTGGGCGCGCGCGGCCGAGGCGGCGCCGAACCTCGGGCTCGACCAGCTCCGGCCCCTGCGCGGGCGGGCGCGCCAGTTGCGGCGCGAGCTGGACCGGGTGATCCACCAGGCCGAATACCGGCTGGCGCTGCCTGTGATCGGCACAGGTGCCATCCGAAAGCACGCAGGCACCGACTGGGCCTGGCGCCCCGACATCTGGAAAGGCCCGATCCCCGTGCCGGGCATGTCCTCGGTCGCGGGCCGGACCGAGATCTGCGAGGGCGCGACGCTGTTCCACGACTGCCGCCGGTCGGAACTGACCATCCGCCAGATCCGCAACACCCGCGAAGAGGATGTGGCCCCCTTCGGCTTTCGCATGGACGTGTTCCGCTTCGACGGCTCGTTCCTGTCCCTGGTGCTGGACCTTCCGGCCGAAGCCGCGCAGGGGCTGCGGATACGCCATCTGATCCGGGTCGATCTGATCGTCGAGATGGAGAAACCCCTGGAGATCTTCACCCGGCTCAACATCAAGCATGGTCCCAACACCGAACAGATCGTGCGCGAAATGCCGCTGGACAAGGAAAAGGTCAGCGTGGAATTCGACCTCGCCTATACCAAGATCAACGAAAAGCGCATCGAGAAGCTCTGGGTCGACCTGATCCTGGAAGGGCCAGAGATGAACCAGCTTATCCTGCGCGACGTCACGGTCAGCCGCCGCCCCAGGGCGGAACTTTAGCAAGAAAGGGGCAGGCGATGGAAACGATCCGACTGACGCAGACGCGCATCCGCGCCGGGGCCTGGGAAGGCATCCTCGGCGGTGCCGGGGAAAACCCGCCCGCGATCGAGGTGCTGCTGCTGGAACGCGCCCTGCCCGGCGTCACCGTGACGCCGGTTCCGGGGCGGCCCGGCGATCATGCCGTGCGTGTGCCGATCCCGGCCGAGGTGCTGAGCGAGGGTGTGCAGACCTTCCTTATCCGTTCGGACGGCGAGACGCTGGCGCATTTCACCATCGTCACCGGCGTGGCTATGGAGGACGACCTGCGCGCCGAGATCGACCTTCTGCGCGCCGAACTCGACATGCTCAAGCGCGCGTTCCGCCGCCACTGCCTCGAAACCGCCTGAGGGCGGTTCCGGGAGGGCGGCGTCTTACATCCGGCCGGTCTTGCGCAGCCGGACGTGCCAGCCCACGGCCTCTTCAAGGATATGCGGCGTATGGCCGCCATATTCCACCGCCCGGTCGAAATAGTCGCGGATGCTGGCCTTCCAGTCGGGATGGACGCAATTCTCGATGATGACGGCGGCGCGTTCGCGCGGCGCCAGCCCGCGCAGGTCGGCCAGCCCCTGTTCGGTCACCAGGATGTCCACGTCATGCTCGGTATGGTCGACATGGCTGACCATCGGCACGACCGAAGAGATCGCGCCCCCCTTGGCGATGGATTTCGTGACGAAGATCGACAGCAGCGCGTTGCGCGCGAAATCGCCCGAGCCACCGATCCCGTTCATCATCTGCGTGCCCATGACATGGGTCGAGTTCACATTGCCGTAGATGTCGAATTCCAGCGCGGTGTTGATGGCGATGATCCCCAGCCGACGCACCACCTCGGGGTGGTTGGAGATCTCTTGCGGGCGCAGGATCAGCCGCGACTTGTAATGGTCCAGATTGGGGAAGACCTCGGCGGCTTTCTCGGCCGAGAGCGTGATCGACGAGCCCGAGGCGAAGGCGAGCTTGCCCGCATCCATCAGGTCGAAGGTCGAATCCTGCAACACCTCGGAATACATCCGCATGTCCTCGAACGGGCTGTCGATCAGCCCGTGCAACACCGCATTGGCGATGGTGCCGATCCCGGCCTGCAACGGGGCAAGGCGCTTTGGCAGACGGCCGACCGCGACCTCGCCCTCGAAGAAGCGGATCAGATGGTCGGCGATGGCCTTGGTCTCGGCATCCGGCGGCTGGATCGCGGCCGAGGAATCGTTCTTCTCGGTGATGACGATGGCGGCGATCTTTTCGGGCGGGATCGAGATCCAGGGCAGGCCGATCCGGCTGTCGGGCGTCACCACCGGGATCGGCATGCGGTTCGGGCGGTAGGTCGGGATGAAGACGTCGTGCAGCCCTTCGAGCGACAGGGATTGCGCCAGGTTGATCTCGACGATCACCTTCTTGGCGAAGATCGCGAAAGAGGCCGAATTGCCGATCGAGGTCGTGGGCACGATGGCCCCGTCCGAGGTGATCGCGACCGCCTCGATCACCGCCACGTCCACCGGCGGAAGCTGGCCGGTGCGCAACTGTTCCACGGTCTCCGACAGATGCTGGTCGATGAACATCACCTCGCCCGCATTGATCGCGCGGCGCAGCCCCGCATCGGACTGGAACGGCATCCGCCGCGCCGTCACATGCGCCTCGGCCAGGATCTTGTCGAGGTCGTGGCCAAGGCTCGCCCCGGTCAGAAGCGTGATCTTCAGGGGGTCTTTCTTCGCACGCTCGGCCAGCGCCAGCGGCACCGCCATCGCCTCGCCCGCGCGGGTGAAGCCCGACATGCCGACCACCATTCCGTCCTGGATCAGCGTCGCGGCCTCTTCGGCCGAGGTCACTCGGTCGCGAAGCGCGGCGTGGCGGATGCGGTCTTCATACATCGGGCTCTCCTCCTGCTGGATGCTTTTCTGTCCTAGGGTGCAAAGACTGGTGGCGCAATTCCGGTATGCGAAAGTATGCGAAACGCTGATATGCAAATTCTGCAATACTGTTGCGTCAGGGTCATGACTCTAGGCCAGAAGCGGCGCCGCCACCGCCGCCAGAACCCGCAGCGCGTCCGAGGGGTCCAACCCCAGCAGCAGGCCGCGCTGGCCCGCGTTGATCCAGACCTTCGGCGCGGTGACCGAGGCGACCTCGATCGCCACCGGCACCGCCCGGCGGCTGCCGAAGGGCGAGATGCCGCCGACATGATAGCCGGTCAGCTTCTCGGCCTTGGGCGGGGGCATCATCGCGGCCTGTCGGCCATGGAAGGCCGCCGCCACCCGTTTCATCGACAGGCTTCCGCCCGAAGGAATCACGCAGCAGGCGGGTCGGCCGTCCACCTCGACCATCAGGGTCTTGAGCACGAAAGAAGGGTTGAGGCCAAGCGCCTCGGCCGCCGCCATGCCGATGCGCTCGGCCCCCGGATCGTAGTCATAGGGATGAAGCGTGAAGGCGATGCCCGCCCTGGCCAGCATCATCGTGCCCCGGGTCGCCGCCATCAGCCCGCAGTATGGAAGAACCGCCCCGCAGGCGACAAGGTGAAGATCTCGCAGCCCTCGGCGGTGACGCCGATGGAATGCTCGTATTGCGCGGAAAGCGACTTGTCGCGGGTCACGGCGGTCCAGTCGTCGGCCAGGATCTTGGTCTCGGGGCGGCCGAGGTTCACCATCGGCTCGATGGTGAAGAACATCCCCTCTTCCAGCACCGGGCCGCGCCCGGGCCTGCCGTAATGCAGCACGTTCGGCGCGGCATGGAACACCCGGCCCAGGCCGTGGCCGCAGAAATCGCGGACGACCGACATGCGCTGCGCCTCGACATAGCTCTGGATCGCATGGCCGATGTCGCCGAAGGTCGCGCCCGGCTTGACCACGGCAAGGCCGCGCATCAGCGATTCATGCGTCACTTCCAGCAGGCGCTCGGCCTTGCGGGGGGCCTTTCCGGCGGTGAACATGCGGCTGGAATCGCCATGCCAGCCATCGACGATCACGGTCACGTCGATATTGGCGATATCGCCCTCGGCCAGCATCTTCGGCCCCGGGATGCCGTGGCAGACCACATGGTTGATCGAGATGCAGGAGGCGTGCTGATAGCCCTTGTAGCCGATGGTGGCCGAAAGCAGGCCGCGCCGCCCGATCTCCTCGCGGATGAAATCGTCGATCTCGGCAGTGGTCACGCCGGGCTGCACCAGCGGACCCAGCATATCGAGGATCTCGGCCACCTGCCGCCCGGCCTCGCGCATGCCTGCGAAGTCGGCTTCCTCATGGATGCGGATCCCTTCGGGGGTAGTGCGGCCTCGGTTTTCGTCCATGGCGGGTTCCTTTCTTCTCTCCAAATAGGGCAGAGCCCGCGAAAAGGCCAGAGCGCGAAAGCCCGCCCTTGCCCGGCGGCTCGGGCTGGCAAAGCCCCGGCCTGCGGGTCTATACCCTGAGGCAAGGGCCGAGACCCTGGGGCAAGGGCCCCGAGGCCGGGCCGGACCAGGAGGCGCGAATGAACATTCCGGCAAATGCGATGCCCACGGCCGCGATGCTGGTCATCGGGGATGAAATCCTCTCGGGCCGCACCCGCGATTCGAACCTGCACCATCTGGCGCGGGAACTGACCGGCGCGGGGATCGAACTGCGCGAGGCCCGGGTGGTCGGGGACGACCATGCCGCCATCGTCGCCGCCCTGCGCGCGCTTTCCCCGGCCCATGACCATGTCTTCACCTCGGGCGGGATCGGCCCGACCCATGACGACATCACCGCCGATGCGGTGGCCGAGGCCATGGGCGCCCCCATCGGCCACCGCGCCGATGCGATGGCGTTGCTGGCCGCCCATTACGCGGCGCGTGGGATGGAATTCAACACCGCCCGCCAGCGCATGGCGCGGATCCCGGACGGCGCGGCGCTGATCGACAATCCGGTCTCGATCGCGCCCGGCTTCACGCTGGGGAATGTCCATGTCATGGCCGGGGTGCCCTCGATCTTCGAGGCGATGCTGGCCTCGGTCCTGCCCGGGCTGACCGGGGGCGCGCCGCTCATGTCGCAGAACCTGCGGGTCCTGAAGGGCGAGGGCGAGATCGCGGGCCCCTTCGGCGCGCTGGCCGCCGAATATCCCGACCTGTCGATGGGTTCCTATCCGTTCCAGCAGGATGGCGCGGTGGGCACCAATCTGGTGATCCGGGGCCAGGATCCGGGCCGGATCGCCGAAGCCATGCTGCGGCTGGCGAAACTGGTCGAATGACGCCCCTGCCGCCCTTCACCCCCGCCCGGTTCGCCGAGGTGATGGAGGCAACCTGGCCGCCACATTCGCATCGCGACCTCGGGCCGTTCCGGCTGCGCGAGGGCGTGGGCGGCGGCAAGCGGGTCTCGGCCGCAAGCCGCGAGGCGCCCTGGCGCGACGCCGACCTCTCTGCCGCCGAGGCCGCGATGGCGATGCCGCTTTTCGTCCTGCGCGAGGGGGACGAAGATCTCGACCGGGCTCTGGCCGCGCGCGGCTACCGGATCGTCGATCCGGTCGTGGCCTGTGCCGCCCCGGTCGCGCGGCTGACCGGCGACCTGCCGCCGATGGCCGCTTTCGCGCATTGGCCGCCGCTGGCCTCGGCGCTGGAGATCTGGGCCGAGGGCGGCATCGGCCCGGGCCGCATCGCGGTGATGGCCCGCGTGCAGGGGCCGAAATCCGCCATCCTGGCCCGGACCGCCGACCGCGCCGCGGGCGTCGCCTTCGTCGCCTGCCACGGGGCCGAGGCCATGGTCCATGCCATCGAGGTCCGCCCCTCCGCCCGCCGCCAGGGCACCGGCTCCACGCTTTTGCGCGCGGCGGCGAACTGGGCCGCCGAACGGGGGGCCGCGCGGCTTTCGCTGGCGGTGACGGAGCGAAACGCCCCCGCGCTGTCGCTTTACCACCGCGCCGGGCTGGAGATCGTGGGACGCTACCACTATCGGGCCCGGCCGGATCGCGCGCCCGTGCCGGGCTGAGATCGCATGAACCGAAAGCCCCGGCCCATGCGCCACCGCCTTTCCCACCGCACCGCCGCGCTCTGCCTCGCGCTCGCCCTGCCATGGCCGGGGCGGATCGGCGCCGAGACGCTGGAATTCCCCTTCCCTGTGGTCGAGGTCACCTCGGAGCCGGCGATCTTCGGCGGCTACCGCCTGCCGGTCGCGGGCTTTCGCGACGGCATCCTGCCGGTGCGGGTGGTCGAGGGCATGATCGACCGCCGCGCCTTCCGGCTCGACGCGCCGGGCATGCCGCTGCTGACCGTCCTCGCGCCCCTGCGCAGCCAGCTTCGCGCGGCGGGCTACGAGGTGATCCTGGATTGCGAGACCCGCGATTGCGGCGGCTTCGATTTCCGCTTCGCGACCGAGGTGATGGCCGAGCCGGGGATGCATGTCGACCTGGGCGAATTCCGCTTCCTCTCTGCGCTGCGAGAGGGCGAGGCGGGGGCCGAGGCGATCGGCCTTCTGGTCAGCCGCTCGGCGCTTTCGGCCTTCGTTCAGGTGATCTCGGTCGGGCCCGAGGCCCTGGCGCCGACGCCTCCCGCGCCCGGGGCGCACGGGGCCTTGTCACCCCCCCCGCCGCCCTCCGATCCCGCCGGGCTGGCGGCGCGGCTGGATCAGGGGCTTTCGGTCGCGCTTGACGATCTGGTCTTCGGATCGGGCGCCGCCGGGCTGGCCGGGGGCGAATATGCCTCGCTCACCGCGCTGGCCGCCTGGCTGAGGGCCGATCCCGCGCGCCGGGTGATCCTGGTCGGCCATACCGATGTCTCGGGCGGGCTGGAGGCGAACGTCAATCTGTCGAAACGCCGGGCCGAGGCGGTGCGGATGCTGATGGTGCAAAGCCTGGGCGTCAGCGGCGCGCAGATCTCGGCCGAGGGGGTCGGCCCGCTGGCACCGCGCGCCAGCAACCTGACCGAAGAGGGCCGACACCGAAACAGAAGGGTCGAGGCCATACCGGCCCCGACCTGAGTTGGACGCGCCCGCACCGGGTGGAAACCGGGGCGTTAGGGGAAACGAGATCAGGCCCGGCTCACCACTTGTCGGGGCCCTTGTCGATGAAGCGCCGGGCCAGAAAGTCGATGAAGGCGCGCACCTTGGGCTGGGTGAACCGGCCCGGCGGATAGACCGCGTAGATGCCCAGATTCTCGACCGGGAGGCCGGGGATCGCCTCTTCGACCTGGCCCTGGCGCAGGGCATCGGCGTAAAGGAAGGAGGGCAGATAGGCGATGCCCAGCCCCGCGATGGCGGCGTTCAGCAGGCTTTGCCCGTCGTTCACCGTCAGCCAGCCGTTCGAACGCACCTGGCGCCTTTCGCCCGAGGGCGCGGTGACCTTCCAGACATTGCCATTGGCCTGGTTCGAGTAATGCAGAAGCTTGTGCTCGTTCAGATCGTCGATCTTCAGCGGCCGCCCGAATTTCTGGAAATACGAAGGCGAGCCGATCATCCGCTTGGTGGTCTCGGTCAGCTTGCGGGCGCGAAGCGAGCTGTCCTCCAGCTCTCCCACGCGGATCGCCATGTCGAAGCCTTCGCTGATCAACTCGACATAGCGGTTGTTCAGCACCATGTTCACGGTGATATCCGGGTATTCCAGCAGGAAATCGCCCAGGATCGGCGACAGCAGATTGACGCCGAAATCGGTCGCGACCGAGATCCTGAGCAGCCCCGAGGGCGCGGATTGCATCGAGGTGACCAGCGCATCGGCCTCGCCCGCGTCGTTCAGCACGCGGCGGGCGCGGTCGTAATAGGCCAGTCCGATCTCGGTCGGCGAGACGCGGCGGGTGGTGCGGTTCAAAAGCCTTGCGCCCAGGCGGGCCTCAAGCGCGGAGACATGTTTCGAAACGGCAGATTTCGAAATCCCCATCTTCTTGGCCGCATCCGTGAAGCCGCCCTGGTCCACCACGGTGGCGAAGGCTTCCATTTCGGTCAATCGGTCCATCGGTTTCCCCAGGCAGACATTTGGCAGGTCATAGCCCTTATTGACGCCGAAATCGGGCGGGATCGGGGCGGGGACGCGTCCGATCCGGGGAATTTGCGGGGATCGTCCAAGGCACGGAAACAGGGCGCAGTCAGGTAATGGGCCGGATTTCAGCCCTCGGCGCGCAGCAAGGTGACCAGGGTGTCGCCATAGCGGCGCTGGTCGATCCGGGTCAGGCCGGGCGGGTCCAGGGGATCGGCGCCCTCCTCCCAGACGACCATCGCGCCGGGGGCCAGCCAGCCACCCGCCCGGGCCGAGGCCAGCGCCGCCTCGCCCAGGCCCTTGCGATAGGGCGGGTCCAGAAAGACCAGCCCGTATCCCGGCCCGCGATTGGGGCCCAGCCGGGTGGCGTCGCGGCGCCAGACATCGGTCGCGCCCATCGCCTGCATCTTTTCGATATTGCGCCGCAAGAGCGCGCGGGCCGCCGCGCCGTCGTCGACGAAGGCCACCCGGGCCGCGCCGCGCGACAGCGCCTCAAGCCCCAGGGCGCCGGTCCCCGCGAACAGGTCCAGCACCCGCGCGCCGGACACGCGATCGCCATGGCCGCCGTTGATCAGCAGGTTGAAGATCGCCTCGCGCACCCGGTCCGAGGTGGGGCGCAGATGCGCCGCCGCATCGCCTTCGCCGACATCGGCCAGGACCAGCCCCCGCCGGGCGCCACCGACGATCCTCACAGCAGGGCCTTGAGGTCGGGGGCCGTGGCCACCAGATCGGGATCGGGGGATTTCCCGGCCTCGATCAGCCGCTTGCCGACCATATAGGCGCGCGCGTCGCCCATGGAATCGACTGCCAGCAGTTCGGCGCCCCGGTAATACCAGAAGGACGGCGCCGCGCCGCCGCGCGTCACCACCCGGTCGTAACCGCAGTTCAGCCCGGCGATCTGCAGTTTCAGGTCATACTGGTCCGACCAGAACCAGGGTTTCGCCGCATAGGGCCGGTTCGCGCCGCACAGATTGGCCGCCACCGCCTCGGCCTGGTCGATGGCATTGCCGACCGATTCCAGCCGGATCCGCCCGCCCCGCCATGGAAACGAGGCGCAATCCCCCGCCGCCCAGATCGCCGGATCCGAGGTGCGGCCGAACGCATCGGTCGCGATTCCGTTGTCAAGCGCGAGCCCCGCCGCCACGGCCAGCCCGTCGCCCGGCTGGACGCCCACCCCCACGACGACGAAATCGGCCGCGATCTCGCGCCCGTCGGCCAGGCGGGCGCCGGTGACGCGGGTCTCGCCCAGAAGGCGTTCCAGCCCGGTACCCTCGATGATCTCGACGCCATGGGCGCGGTGCAGCGCGCGGATGTGATCCGCCGTCTCGGCGGCGGCGACCCGGCCCAGGATGCGCGGCGCGGCCTCGATGAGCACCACACCCAGGCCCAGCTTCGAGGCGACCGCCGCCGCCTCCAGCCCGATATAGCCGCCGCCCACCACCAGAAGCCGCGCGCCCGCGCGGAAAGCCGGGCGCATCCGGTCCACATCGGCAAGGCTGCGCACGCAGAAAACGCCCTCCAGCCCGCCGCCGATGGCATCGGGCAGCCGCCGGGGGCTGGCGCCCGTGGTCAGCACCAGCGCGTCATAGGGGATCCGCTCCTCCCCGATCACCACCTGTCGCGCGGCGCGGTCGATCGCATCGACCCTTTGTCCCAGGCGCAGGGTGATCGCGTTTTCCGCCCAGAACCCCGGCGCGCGCAGCCAGAGCCGATCCTCGGCCATCGTGCCCATGAGATAGGCCTTGGACAGGGGCGGGCGCTGGTAGGGCGGGCTGTCTTCTTCCCCGATCAGGGTGACGGCACCGCCATGGTTCAGCGCGCGCAGCTTCGCGGCCAGCGCCGCCCCGGCCTGTCCGGCCCCCACGATCACCACATCCATGAGCGGTCTTCCCCCGTTCGACCCCGTTCGCCACATCCTTCGGACTGGCAAGTTCCGGGCGTGACCCTATAACTTCAGGGGCAACAGGCGCAACGCGCGAGGAGAATGGAAGATGTCGGAAATTACCGTTGGATCGAAACTGCCCGAGGCGAAACTTCTGGTGGTCGGCGCGAATGGCCCCGAGGCGGTGGAGCTTGGCGAAAAGCTGAGGGGCCGCAAGGTCGTGATCTTCGGTCTGCCGGGGGCCTATACCGGCACCTGCTCGACCGCCCATGTGCCCAGCTTCATCCGCACCGCCGGAAAATTCGCCGAAAAGGGCGTGGACGAGATCATCTGCATCGCGGTCAACGATCCCTTCGTGATGAAGGCATGGGGCGAGGCGACCGGCGCCACGGCGGCGGGCATCACCTTCCTGAGCGATGCCGACGGCGGCTTTGCCAAGGCGGTGGGCCTGTCCTTCGACGCGCCGCCCGCCGGGCTGTTCGGACGCTCGAAACGTTATGCGCTGCTGGCCGAGGATGGCGTGGTGAAGATGCTGCATCTGGAGGCGAGCCCGGGCCAATGCGAAATCTCGGGCGGGGAAACGCTTCTGGACGCGATCTGAGCCCCCGGCCAAGCCCCCCGCGCCGGCCCCCCGAGGACACCGATCCCGCGGCGGAACACGAGCAAGGATCAGGGGCGGGAATCAAGGGCGGGGCCGGGAGTCGAACTCCGGCCCCGCCCCCTATTCGGGGCGAGGCTTCATTCCGCCTCGCCGCCCCGGCGAAACGGGCCGTAGCGGGTCAGGGTCTCGATCTCCTCGCCGGTGGCGCGGGCCTCGGCGGAAAGATATTGCGCGACGGCGCGGCGGAAACCGGCGTCGTTGATCCAGTGCAACGAATGGGTTTCGACCGGCAGATAGCCGCGGGCAAGCTTGTGTTCCCCCTGCGCACCCGCCTCGACCCGGGTCAGGCCATGGGCCAGCGCCCAGTCGATGGCCTGATAGTAGCAAAGTTCGAAATGCAGGCAGGGGTAATCCGCCACCGTCCCCCAATAGCGGCCGTAAAGCGTGTCGCGCCCGATGAAGTTCAGCGCGCCCGCGACCGGGCGGTCACCCTCGAAGGCCAGAACCAGCAAGATGTCGTCGCGCATCGTGTCGTGGAAGGCGTCGAAGGCGGCACGGGTCAGATAGGGCCTGCCCCATTTGCGGCTGCCGGTGTCCTGGTAGAATGTCCAGAAGGCCTGCCAGTATTCGGGCAGGATCGCGTCGCCGGTCAGCGCGCGCAGGTCCAGCCCATGGGCGCGGGCGGTCTCGCGCTCCTTGCGGATCATCTTGCGCTTGCGCGAGGACAGGTCCGACAGGAAGTCGTCGAAGCTGCCGTAGCCCCGGCTCTGCCAGTGGAATTGCTGGGTGACGCGGTGCAGGATGCCCTGCTGCCCGGCCAGGGCCCGCGCCTCGTCGCCGGTGCAGAAGGTGACATGCAGGGACGACAGGCCATTGGACTGCGCAAGCCCGAGCGCGGCATCCAGCAATGGCCCGCGCAGGGCGTCCGGGCCCAGGAAGCGGCGGCCGGTCGCCGGGGTGAAAGGCACCGCGACCTGAAGCTTGGGATAATAGTCGCCACCCGCGCGCTCGTAAGCCTCGGCCCAGCCGTGGTCGAAGATATATTCGCCCTGGCTGTGGGTCTTGACGTAAAGCGGCAGGGCGGCGCGGATCCGCCCGCCGCCCGTCCGCCCACCCTCGCGCAGGACCAGCGGGCGCGGCAGCCAGCCGGTGCCCTTGCCGGTCGAGCCCGACCGCTCCAGCGCCGACAGGAACCGATGCGTGGTGAACGGATCGACCGGCCGACCCGCCGCCTGTTCGCGCGCGGCCAGCGCGTCCCAGTCTTCGGGCGCGATCTGGTCCAGCGAGTCGAGAAGGTCGGGATCGGGCATGGGGCCTCGGGCTGGAGAAGCGGACCGGAAGGTCAGGTCGGGAACCGCGCGCGATAGCCCTCGAAAGTGATGTTCTGCGCATATCGGCGGGCCAGGGCCTCGGCCTCGGGCGAGCGGACGGTCCAGCACAAGAGCGCCGCCCCCCGCGCCTTCAGCTCGGCCACGCGCGGGCGCGCCAGATCGGCGGCCTCATGGCTGATGAAGCTGGAATCGGTCTCGTCGTAATCCGGGATCTCGCGCAGGCGCGCGCAGGTCTCGGGCGCAAGCGGCGCCCAATCCTCGGGATCATAGGCCGAGGTGGTCAGCCCGCGCGCGATATCCGGCGCCAGTCGCGCCATGTGGCCGATGGAATGGGGGTTGAAGGACATCACCGCCACCTCACCGCCATAAAGCGTCAGCAGCCGCGCCGCCTCGGCCTCAAGTCGGCCATCGGTCGGGCCCATGGTCAGGCTCTGGTCCTTGATCTCGACCAGCAGCGGCACCCGCCCGGCGATCAGCGCCAGCACCTCTTCCAGCGTCGGGATCGCCTCCTCACCGCCAAGCAGCGCGATGCGGCCCAGCTCCTCGGCGGTGCGGACCGCCACCGGGCCGGTCTCGGCGGTCAGCCGGTCGAGCGTTTCGTCGTGGAACACCATCGCCCGGCCGTCGAGCGAAAGCTGAAGGTCGATCTCGATCCCGTAGCCGCCTTCGATGGCCGCGCGGATCGCGGCGCAGGAATTCTCGATCCGGCCCGCCGCGCGCTCATGCAGGGCGCGATGCGCAATGGGGCGGGCCAGGATCCCTGGGGGAAGCGGGATGCGCGCCATCAGCGGATCTCGAAAATGCCTTCGATCTCGACCGCGACGCCCAGGGGAAGCGAGGCCGCCGAAACCGCCGAACGCGCATGGCGCCCGGCATCGCCAAGCGCGGCGACAAGGAAATCCGAGGCGCCGTTGATCACCTTCGGCTGGTCGACGAAATCGGGGGTGGAATTGACGAAGCCCACCAGCTTCACCGCCCGCACCAGCCGCGACAGGTCGCCCCCCACCGCCGCGCGCACCTGCGCCAGCAGCGAGATGGCGCAGCGCCGCGCCGCCTCGGCCCCCTGTTCCACGTCGAGATCGGCGCCCAGCTTGCCCTTGATCAGCCCCGCCTCGTTCTGGCTGACCTGGCCCGAGACATGGACCAGGTTGCCGACGATGGTGAATGGGACGTAATTCGCCGCCGGGGCCGGGGCCTCGGGCAGGGTGACGCCGAGTTCGGCGAGACGGGCTTCGATGGACATGGGCGACTCCGCTGATGATCGCATTCCGTTTCGGCGCGGAGCCTAGCCGCAGGACAGCGCCGCGCCAAGGGGGGCAAAGGGAACGCGCCGGTTTCAGCCCGTCGCGGCATTCCGCCCGGCGGGCGGGCGGCTCTGGCCGTTCCTTGCCGGAGCGGCGACGGGGCCCGCAATCCCTGTTGTCTTGCCCCGACTGAACCCGTAAGTCTGGATCGCGGTGGCGACGCCGACCGGGAACGGCAAAGGAGGTAGCCCGGCGCCTGCCTCCGGCCAGCGTTTTCCCCACCGTTCCCCGGCCCCGATCCCTCGGCGGCAAGACCGAAGACCCGACCCAGGCAGCCTGATCCCATGCGCATGAACCTTTCGTTGTCGACCCATGGCTTTCCAGGCCGTTTTCCCCTTCGCGGCGCCCTGGTCGGGCTGATCGGCCTGGCCCTGTCGGCCTGCGCCGCGCCGCCTTCCAGCCAGAGCGTCCACGATCCGATCGAGCCGGTGAACCGCGCGGTCCACGGCTTCAACAAGGGGCTGGACACCGTGGCGCTGCGCCCGGCCTCACAGGTCTATGGCAAGGCGGTGCCCGCCCCGGTCCGCAAGGCGGTCAGCAATGTCGCCGATACGCTGGATCTGCCCGGCACCATCGCCAACGACCTGTTGCAGTTCCGCATCGGCGATGCCGTGACCAACACCCTGCGGCTGGGGCTGAACCTCACGCTCGGCCTGGGCGGCACCATCGATTTCGCCACGGCGGCGGGCCTGCCCGATGCCGACAACGATTTCGGCCGCACCCTTGCCACCTGGGGCGTCGGCGAGGGCGCCTATGTCGAGCTTCCGGGCTTCGGCCCCTCGACCGCGCGCGATGCGGTGGGGGTGGTGGTCGATTTGGCGATGAACCCGCTGGGGCAGGTCTTCGACGGCGACGATGCCAAAGCTGTGACCGGCGCGGAGCTGCTTTCGCAACTTGACAAGCGTTACCGCTATTCCAACACGGTCGATCAGATCCTATATGAAAGCGCCGACAGCTATGCGCAGGCGCGCCTTCTTTACCTTCAGAACCGGCGTTTCGTTCTGGGTCAGGGCGGCGCGGCGGCGGATGGCGCGGACGACGACTTCATCGACCCCTACGAGGATCTTTATGGTGAATAACCCCGGCATTTCCCGCCGACTCTTCGTCGGAACCGGCCTTGCCGCCGCCGCCGTCTTCGGCGCGGCCCCGGCCTGGGCATTGAACAAGGACCAGGCCCGCGCAATGATCGACAAGGCCGTGGCCGAGATCAACAGGGTGATCGGCTCGGGCCAGTCCGAGGCGCAGATGTATCCCGCCTTCGAGAAGATCTTCGCGCAATATGCCGATGTGTCCACCATCGCCATCTCGGCGCTTGGCCCGGCCGCGCGCCAGGCCAGCGAGGCGCAGAAGACCGCCTTCACCCGCGCCTTCCAAGGCTATATCAGCCGCAAATACGGGCGCCGCTTCCGCGAATTCATCGGCGGCCGCATCGAGGTGACCGACGCCCGCCCGGTGAAAAGCTATTTCGAGGTGATCTCGACCGCGCATCTGCGTGGGGAATCGCCGTTCGAGGTGCGCTGGCATGTGGCCGAGCGGGGCGGCAGGAACCTGTTCTTCAACATCATCATCGAGGGCGTGAACATGCTGGCCTCGGAGCGGACCGAGATCGGCGCCCTTCTGGACCAGCGGCGGGGCGATCTCGACCAGCTTATCGCCGATCTGGCGAAGCTCTGACCGCGCCGCGCCCCTGGGGGGATCGCCGGACGAAGCAAAAGGCCCGCGCGGGGAAACCGGCGCGGGCCTTTTCCATTGCCCCCCCGGAAAGCAATCGGCCCGGAGCGAACTCCGGGCCGATGCGTCCAATGGCTTTGGGAGGAGAGATCAGCCCTTGGAGAATTCGGGATAGGCTTCCATCCCCAGTTCCGACTTGTCGAGACCGGCGTATTCGTCCTCCTGCGGCGTACGCAGGCCGAAGATCGCCTTGATGACCAGCCAGGCGACGGCCGAGGTCACGATCACGAAGATACCCACCACGACGATGGCCTTGAGCTGCTCGAAGAGCGAGGCGTCGCCATTGGTGAAGACCACGGCGATGGTGCCCCAGATCCCAGCGAAGAGGTGGACCGGGATGGCCCCCACGACGTCGTCGATCTTGAACTTGTCCAGAAGCGGCACGGTGAAGACCACGATCAGCCCGCCCACGGCACCGATCAGCGAGGCCGCGCCAAGCGACGGCGTCAGCGGCTCGGCGGTGACCGAAACCAGGCCCGCCAGCGCGCCGTTCAGCACCATGGTCAGATCGGCCTTCTTGTAGACGGCCGAGGTCAGGATCAGCGCGGCCAGCGCGCCGCCCACGGCGCCCGCATTGGTATTGGCCATCACGCGGCCCACGTCGGCGGCATCGCCGATCGACGAGAAGGCGAGCTGCGAGGCGCCGTTGAAGCCGAACCACCCCATCCACAGGATGAACGTGCCGAGGAAGGCGAGCGGCAGGTTCGAGCCCGGCATGGCGACGACCTTGCCGTCCTTGTATTTGCCAAGGCGCGGCCCCAGGATCAGCGCGCCGGTCAGCGCGGCCCAGCCACCGACCGAATGCACCACGGTCGAGCCGGCGAAATCGAGGAAACCGCCCGCATCGAGGAAGCCGCCGCCCCATTTCCACGAGGCCTGGATCGGGTAGATGAAGCCCGCGAGGATCACGGTGAACACCAGGAAGGGCAGAAGCTTCATCCGCTCGGCGATGGTGCCCGACACGATCGAGGCGGTGGTGGCGCAGAACATCACCTGGAAGAAGAAGTCCGACGAGGTCGACGCATAGTCATAGGCGTCGGTATCGGCGGCGGCGACGCCCACGGCTTCCAGACCTGCGGTGCCGAAGGTGCCGAAGATGCCCGAGATGATCCAGCCGTCACCCGGATACATGATCGAATAGCCGATCAGGTAATACATGAAGCAGGCGATGGCGAAGAGCGAGATGTTCTTGGTAAGCTGCATCGTGACGTTCTTGGAACGCACGAGGCCCGCCTCCAGCATGGCAAAGCCCGCGGCCATCCAGAACACCAGGATGCCCCCGAGCAGCATGATCAACGAGTTCAGGATGTAGTTCAGGTCGGTCGGAACGGCGGACGGGATCTCGACCGCAACCTCGACGACCTCCTCGGTCGCCTCCTGCGCCCAGGCGGGCAGGCTGGTGAAGGCCGCCGCAGCAAGCGCCCCCAGACCGGCAGGTTTCAGAAACTTGTTCATTTTCTTGGTATCCCCTTCCCTGGGTCGCTGTTCAGATGGCGTCATCGCCGATTTCGCCGGTGCGCACGCGCACGGCCTGTTCCACGTCGAGGACGAAAATCTTGCCGTCGCCGATCTTGTCGGTCTTCGCGGTCTTGGCGATGGTTTCGACCACGGCATCCGCCAGGGCATCCGGCACGACGATCTCAAGCCGGACCTTCGGCACGAAATTCACCGCATATTCGGCGCCACGGTAGATTTCGGTATGGCCGGACTGGCTGCCGAAACCCTTGATCTCGGTCACCATCATGCCGCGCACGCCGATCGTGGTCAGCGCCTCGCGGACTTCGTCAAGCTTGAACGGCTTGAGTGCTGCAATGATGAGTTTCACTCTCCATCCCCTTTTTTTGGCAGGGACCCTGGGAGCGGGCCCTTGCGCCGCAGAAAGCGGCTTTTCGCTTATGCAGCACAAGAAAACGGCGCTGCTCCCGCCAAGATTGAATGCAATAAGCCGTAAAAATAGGCTAACTCCGCGTGTTTAGACTAAATTATAATCACAATAGAGACTCGAATCGGCACGCCCCGGGACTTCGCTTTGCGGCAAAAGCGGGCTATCTTCCGGGCCGAGAAAAACACGCGGCAGAGCGGGCAGCACGAGATGGCGATACGGGGTGGAAACGGGGGGGCGAAGGCCCCGCTGGTGGCGGACAGGCGCTATCCGGCGCGCAGGGCGGGCGCATCCTCGTCCGGGGGCGCCGCGAAACCGCCGAAGAAACCCCGCCGGACCGCCAGGCCCGCGCGGCCGCGCCGCAAGCACGGCTTCATCCTCGGCTCGATCCTGTTCCTGTGGCGGATGATCTGGGCGGTGCTGTGGCGGGTGACGGCGGTCGGCGCGGCGATCTATGCCTGCATCGTCTTCTATTTCTATGCCCAACTGCCCGAGATGACCGCGCTTCTGGACGGGCGGGCGCGCGGCTCGGTCACGCTTCTGGACCGGCAGGGCCAGGTCTTCGCCTGGCGGGGCGAGACCTTCGGCGGCCAGCCCTCGGCCGGGAATGTCAGCAAATACCTCCATGACGCGGTAATCGCGACCGAGGACAAGCGCTTCTACTGGCATTTCGGCGTCAGCCCGCGCGGCATCGCCAGCGCGATCCGCATCAACCTATCGGAAGGGCGCGGCGCCTTCCAGGGCAACGGCGGCTCGACCATCACCCAGCAGGTGGCGAAGCTTCTGTGCCTCGGAGTCGTCTACGACCCGGCGCAATGGAAATCCGAGGCGGAATACGAGCGCGACTGCCGGGGCGGCGGCATCATGCGCAAGATCAAGGAAGTCCCCTACGCCATGGCGATGGAGGTGAAATATTCCAAGGAAGAGATCCTGACCATCTACATGAACCGCGCCTATCTGGGCGCGGGCGCGCGCGGCTTCGAGGCGGCGGCGCAGCGCTATTTCGGCAAGTCGGCCGCCAATGTGACCCCGGCCGAGGCGGCGATGCTCGCGGGGCTTTTGCAGGCGCCCTCGACGCTGGCGCCCACCGGCAATCTGGAACGCTCGCAGAACCGGGCCAATGTGGTGATCGGGCTGATGGAGGAGCAGGGCTACCTCAACGCGGCCGACGCCGCCGAGGCCCGCGCCAATCCCGCCCGCCCGACCGAGGCGGCGCGCCAGCGCTCGGGCGGGTTCTTCGCCGATTGGGTGATGGAGACCACGCCCGACTACCTTGCCCGCGACACGACCGAGGATGTGATCATCGAGACCACGCTGGACCAGCGCATGCAGAAACAGGCCGAGGAGGCGCTGGCCTGGATCTTCGAGAACAAGGTGCGCGAGGGATCCAAAGCCCAGGCCGCCATCGTGGTGATGAGCGCGGACGGCGCGGTGCGCGCCATGGTGGGCGGGCGCAACACGCCGCAGGCCGGGGATTTCAACCGCGCGACCCAGGCGCTGCGCCAGACCGGATCGGCGTTCAAGCCCTTCATCTATGCCGTGGCGATGGACATGGGCTACAGCCCGCTCGACTATGTCAGCGATGAGCCGTGGTCGATCTACGTTCCCGGTTCGGGCGAATATACGCCGCGCAATTACGACAACAGGTTCAAGGGGATGATCACCCTGACCCAGGCCCTGGCCGAAAGCCGCAACATCCCGGCGGTCAAGATCCAGGAACTGGTCGGCCGCGACCGCGTGCGCGAGGTGGCGACCGCCTTCGGCGTGGCGCAGAACCTGGCCACGGGGCCCGCGCTTGCCCTTGGCGCCAGCGAATCGACGCTGATCGAGATGACGGCGGCCTATGCCGGGATCCTGAACGGCGGCTCCTCGGTCACGCCCTACGGGTTGATGGCGCTGAAGCTGAAGGACGAGGCCGAGCCTTTGTTCGGCCGCGGCGGCGGCATCGGCGAGCGGGTGATCTCGGAAACCGCCGCCCATGCGCTGATCTACATGATGACCGAAGTGATCAACTCCGGCACCGGCGGGCGCGCCCGCCTGCCCGACCGCGAGGCGGCCGGAAAGACCGGCACCACCAATTCGGCGCGCGACGCCTGGTTCGTGGGCTTCACCGCCGATTACGTCGTCGGGGTCTGGATGGGCTATGACGACAACTCGCCCCTGAACGACGTGACCGGCGGCGGCCTGCCCGCCGACATCTGGCGCGAGGTGATGGTGCGCATCAACGAGGGCCAGCCCGTGCGCGACCTTCCCAAGGAGATCCCGCCAAGCGCCTTCACCGGCGCGGGCGGCGGTTATGACGGGCCGGTCCAGCCCGAGGATGTGCCCTGGTTCAACGACCCCTCGGCGCCGGTCTATGACGGCGGCTCGTCGGGACCGCCGCCCGCGGGCACCAATCTGGGCCCGGTGGGGACCGACGATCTGGCCGAACAGATCCTGCGCGAGCTTCTGGGGAACTGAAGGCGTGCGCGAGCATCGGCAGGAGGCGAGGGCCCGTCGCCCGCGCCTCCCCCCAGGTCCCTTAAAGCACCGCCGCGATGGCGCGGGCCAGCACCGGCACGGTGCGCGCATTCAGCCCGGCGATGTTGATGCGCGAATCACCCACCATATAGACCGCGTGATCCTCGCGCAGCCGCACCACCTGCGCCTCGGTCAGGCCGAGGCGGCTGAACATGCCGCGATGGTCGGCGACAAAGTCGAAACGGTCCGAATTGGTGGCCTTGCGCAGTTCTTCGGCCAGTTGGCGGCGCAGGTTCAGCATGTTCAGCCGCACCTCTTCCAGCTCGGCCTGCCAGTCGGCCCGCAGAGCGGCGTCCTCAAGGATCATGGTCACCAGCCGCGCACCATGATCGGGCGGGAAGGAGTAGTTCTGGCGGTTGAGGAAATTGAGGTTCCCCTGCACCACCGCCTTGCGCTCGGGCGTGCCGAGCGCGATCAGGATGCCGGTCCGCTCGCGGTAGATGCCGAAGTTCTTCGAGCAGGAGGCCGCGATCAGCGCCTCGGGGAAGGCCGCCGCCACCTTGCGCGTGGCCTCGGCATCGGCCTCCAGCCCGTCGCCGAAGCCCTGATAGGCCAGATCGACCAGCGGCACCGCGCCCCGGGCCCTGAGAACCGCGATCACCTCGTCCCATTGGGCGGGCGACAGGTTGGCGCCGGTCGGATTGTGGCAGCAGCCGTGCAGCAGGACGACATCGCCCTCGGGCACGTTGTTCAGATCCTCGATCAGCCCGGCGAAATCGATGCCGCTGGTCGCCACGTCGAAATAACGGTATTCGGCAAGCGGCATCCCCAGATATTTCACGATCGAGGGATGGTTGGGCCAGGTCGGGTTCGACAGCCAGATCTTCGCGCCCGGCCGCGCCAGACGGATCAGCTCCAGCGCCTGACGGATCGCGCCGGTGCCGCCCGGGGTGGCGATCGCCGCCGCGCGCGCGGAATGGCCCTCGCCCAGGATAAGCCCGGTCAGCGCCGCCGCATAGGCGGGCTCACCTGCAAGGCCGGTATAGGTCTTGGTGGTCTCGGTCTCCCACAGCTTCTTCTCGGCGGCCTTCACCGCCCGCATCACCGGCGTCAGGCCGGTCGCGTCCTTGTAGACGCCGACGCCCAGGTCGATCTTCTCGGCCCGGTCGTCCTCGCGGAACATGGCGATGAGTTGCAGGATCTTGTCCTGCGGCTGGGGGTTCAGCGCCTCGAGCATCTCGCTTCCTTTCAAGGCATGGGCAGGTCGGAAATCCTGCGGATCAGGGCCGGGCGGGGCCGGTTTCGACCGGCAGATCCTCATACATGCCCCATTCGGCCCAGGAGCCGTCGTAAAGCGACCAGTCGCGATGGCCGATCCGTTCCAGCGCAAGCGACAGCACCGCCGCCGTCACGCCCGAGCCGCAGCTTGTGATCGCGGGTTTCGACAGGTCCACCCCGGCGCCCTCGAACACCCGGCGCAGCGCGGCGGGATCGCGCATCGTGCCATCGGGCTTGAGGACCGCGCCGAAGGGCACGTTGCGCGCCCCCGGAATATGGCCCGAGCGCAGGCCAGGCCGCGGCTCGGACGCCTCGCCGGTGAAACGCGCGGGCGAACGGGCGTCGATCACCACCGCCTGGCCAAGCTTGGCCGCATGCGAGACCTGGGTCACGTCGCGCAGCAGGTGGTTCTGCCGCGTCACCGTCATGTGGCGGTCGCGGATCACCGGGGGCAGGTCCTCGACCTCGCGCCCCTCGGCCTGCCATTTCGGGAAACCGCCGTCCAGCACCGCGACATCGGTCTTGCCCATCAGCCGGAACAGCCACCAGACCCGCGCCGCCGAGAAGATCCCCGATCCGTCATAGATCACCACCTGATGGCCGTCGCCCACGCCCATGGCGCGCAGCCGCGCCATGAACTTCTCGACCGGCGGCGCCATATGCGGCAGGTCGGAGCGGTGGTCGGAAATCTCGTCGATGTCGAAGAACCGCGCGCCGGGAATATGGGCGGCCTCATATTCCGCGCGGGCGTCGCGCGGCGTGCCGGGCATATACCAGCTTGCATCCAGAATGCGCAGGTCCGGGTCCTTGAGGTGGTGCCCCAGCCATTCGGTCGAGACCAGCGTCCTGGGATCATCGGCGGGGGAAGGCGACAGGGACATGGCGGCCTCATGGAAAACCTGCGGGTTCGCCCTGTCCTATTCCCGCCCGCGCCGGGGTTCAAGCCTTGGCGCGGAGGACGGCGGCATGGCGGGTCCGTGCGCCACGTCGCCGGGATCGGCCGACCGGGCCCCGGTCGGCCGATCCCGTCATCTTACTTGACCAGCGCCTTCTTGATCACGCCGACGATGGCGACCAGCGCACCGCCGCCCACGCCGCCGCCCAGAACGCTCTGGACGATCGAACCGATGTCGAGGCCCGAGGCCGCAGCCGCCGCCTCGCCTGCGCCCGCGCCGCCCAGAAGGCCCAGAAGCTGGCCGCCGCCCACGCCGCCCAAGAGGCCGACGACGGTGTTGAGCAGCGTGCCGAGGTTGAGATTCTTCAGCCCCTTGCCCGCGGCGTTGCCGCCGACGGCACCCGCGATAAGCTGGATGATGAGTTCCATGTCATGCCCTTCCTAATGACCCGGCGTCCTGCCGGATCCGATCACCCTCAAGTCGTGGCATATGGCTTACGCTTTGGGCAGGGGGAATGCTGCACCATCCTTCCCCCAGGCGCAAATCCTGTGTTCACTTCTGAACAAATCCCCGGATCGGCGTTGCCCAAACGCCCTGTTCAGACGCCCTGCTTGAGCAGCCGGGCCTTCTGGCGGTCCCAGTCGCGCTTGGCGCTGGTCTCGCGCTTGTCGGCCAGCTTCTTGCCCTTGGCGATGCCGATCTTCAGCTTCACCATGCCGCGCGCGTTGAAATACATCCGCACCGGCACCAGCGTCATGCCCTCGCGCGCGGTGGCCGACCACAGGCGCGACAACTCGCGCTTCGAGACCAGCAGCTTGCGGCGGCGGCGTTCCTCATGCCCCCAGATCCCGGCCTGGAAATAGGGCGCGATATAGGAGTTGATCAGCCAAAGCTCTCCGCCCTCGACCGAGGCGTAGCTTTCGGCGATGTTCGAGCCGCCCTGGCGCAGGCTCTTGACCTCGGAACCGGCCAGAATGATGCCGACCTCCAGATCCTCTTCGATATGGTAATCGAAGCGGGCGCGCCGGTTCTCGGCGATCAGTTTGGAGTTGGGGTCGGATTTCTGCACCATGATCCCCGTCAGATAGGGGTTCGGCCCATGACACGCAAGCGGGCGCGCAAGCAGGCAGGGGGGAGGGTCAGCGCCGCGCCAGCCCGAAAAGCCCCGCCAGGACCACCAGCGCCGATCCGGCCAGCACCGCGGCATCGGGCCGCTCGCCCAGGAAGACCACCGCAAGCGCGATGGCGAAGACCAGCCGCGTATAGCGGAACGGCGTCACCGCGCCGATCGCGCCGGTGCGCATGGCGGCGGTCAGCGCGTGATATGCCAGCAGGCCAAAGCCGGTGCAGCCCGCGACAAGCGCCCAGCCCCCTGGGGTGGGCCAGGTCGCGCCCCCGGTGACCGCAAGCACGATCACCCCGGCCAGGCCCAGCATGGCAAAGCCCAATGTGCCGAGCTGGCGGTTCGACAGCACCTTCGGCGCCGCCCTTGTCGCCAGGTCGCGGCCCGCGAAGCCGATCATCCCGGCCACCGCCAGCAGCGACAGCACCGAAAAGCCCTCGACCCCCGGGCGCAGGATGATCAGCACACCAGCGAGCCCCGCCAGCACCGCGATCCAGCGGCGCGGCCCCACCCTTTCGCCGAAGAACAGCGCGGCCCCCGCCACCACCATCAAAGGCGCGGCCTGAAGGATCGCCGAAGTGGTCGACAGCGGCGTCAGCGCCACGGCGAGCGCGTAGAACAGCCACCTCGAACCCCGACCGCAACAGCAGGCGCGGCATCAGATAGGCGCGGGGAAACATCGTCTCTTGCCGCCGCCACGACATGGCGGCGAAGACCGCCACGCCGCAAAGCCCCATGACCAGCATGACCTGGCCCACCGGCATCTGCCGCGCCGCCAGCTTGAGAAAGACGTCCTCGACGGCGAATCCCGCCATCGAGAGCGTCATCAGAAGCGCGCCCTTCAGATCCGGCGAAAGCGGAGCGCGGCTCTCAGCCGATAAGACCGGCATGAACCATCGCCGCGCGTATCTTCGCCTTGGTGGGCTCGGTCAGCCCGACAAGGGGCAACCGGACCTCCTCGTCGCAGCGGCCCAGCAGCGAAAGGCCGTATTTCGCGCCGACCAGCCCCGGCTCGATGAAAATCGCCTCATGCAGCGGCATCAGCCGGTCCTGGTAGTCCAGCGCGGCGGCGTAATCGCCCGCGCGCGTGGCGGCCTGGAACTCGGCGCACAGCTTCGGCGCGACATTGGCGGTGACCGAGATGCAGCCCACCCCGCCATGGGCGTTGAAGCCGAGCGCGGTGGCATCCTCGCCCGAAAGCTGGATGAAATCCGCCCCGCAGGTGGCGCGCTGCTGGCTGACGCGCTCGATCCTGCCGGTGGCGTCCTTGACGCCGATGATGCGCGGCAGTTTCGCCAGTTCGCCCATGGTCTCGGGCGTCATGTCGACGACCGAGCGGCCGGGAATGTTGTAGATGATGATCGGCAATTCGCAGCAATCGTGCAGCGCGGTGAAATGCGCGATCAGCCCGGCCTGGGTCGGCTTGTTGTAATAGGGCGTCACCACCAGCGCGACCGAGGCGCCCACGCTTTCGGCATGACGGATCAGGCGGATGCCCTCGACCGTGTTGTTCGAGCCCGCGCCCGCGATCACCGGCACCCGGCCCGCGGCGAATTTCACCACCGCTTCGACCACGGTCTCGTGCTCTTCATGGCTCAGCGTGGGGCTCTCGCCCGTGGTGCCCACCGGCACCAGCCCGGTCGAGCCCTGCTCGATCTGCCAATCGACAAGTTTCTTGAGCGTCTCCAAATCCAGAGCGCCGTTCTTGAACGGCGTTACCAGTGCGGGGATGGACCCGTGGATCATGGCACGCTCTCCTCATTTCGGGGCGCATGTGGCGCCCGGTGCAGACGCGCCCTCCATATCCCCGGGCGCTGGCCTTGCCAAGCACCCGCGCGAAGGTCCGCCGCTACAGTCTGTCTGGGGGAAATGTCGGGATTTCTGGTCGGAGCGAGAGGATTCGAACCTCCGACCCCCTGCTCCCGAAGCAGGTGCGCTACCAGGCTGCGCTACGCTCCGACCGTGGGCGGGGCTTAGCGCCCGCGCCGGGGTTTTGCAAGGGGGATCGGGCAGCGGGTTGCGGATTTCGCCTGGGGAAAGCCCAGGCCCGATCTTCCGGCCCCCATGCGCCGGATCAGGGACGGCGGTCGGACCGGCGGGGCCAGAGCCCGCGCAGCACCTGCCCGGTGTCGAGGCGCGAGCGCGTGGCCAGGACGGGCTGGTTGTCCGAGACCTCGGGCTGGCCCTCGCGCTGCACGATGTAAAGGCCCGAGGCGACGATCACCGCCGTTCCCACCGCCGTCCAGCGGTCGATCCCCTCGCCGAAGAACAGCCAGCCGTAGAAAACTGCCCAGATCATCTGCGAATACTGCATCGGCGCCACGACCGCCGCCGGGGCCGCGCGATAGGCCGCGATGACCAGCATGCCCGCCAGGATCGACAAAAGCGCGACCACCGCCATCCGGCCCATGTCCGCGACCGGCATCGGCGTGTAGAAGAAGGGCATCAGCAGCCCCATGCCCAGAACCTGAAGCATCATCGGGTAAAGGATCAGGACGACCGTGCGCTCCCTGGAACCGATCCGGCGCACGATGATGCTGGTGGTCGCGCCGCAGACCGCCGAGGCCAGCGCGGCGGCATGGCCGAGCGACAGCGCCTCGCCCCCGCCCGGACGCAGGACGACGAGCACGCCGAGAAGCCCCAACCCCACCGCGAGCCCGCGCCTGAGCCCGACCCTCTCGCCCAGGACCGGAATCGCCAGCACGGTGATCAGCAGGGGCGTGGCGAACAGGATCGCATAGGTCTGCGGCATCGGCAGGCGGGTGAAGGCGATGAAGGCGAAGACGCTCGACCCGACCGCCGCCACCGCGCGCACCGCCGACCACCAGGGATGGCGTGGGATCAGCGTTCCGTCGGTGCGGTCGCGCATCAGCATCATGGTGATCAGCGGAAAGCCGAACAGCCCGGTGAAGAAGACGATCTGGAACGAGCTGTAGCTTGCGCCCAGCAGTTTCACCACGACGTCATGGGTCGAATAGACGCCGAACGCCGCCAGGGCCAGAATCGCGCCTCGAAGACCGGAAGACATCGCACGACCCACCTTTCGACGCCGGGCCGGGGCGGCCTCGGGGCAGGCGCATGCGGCACCCGCCTGTCCGAATCTCTAGCCGCGAAGGGGCGCGTCCCGCAAGCGGTCTTGCGGGGGCCGGAATCGCCGGAACTCAGAGCCCTGCGTCGAGCGCGGCGAGGATCGCATCCCCCATCTCGGCGGTCGAGATCGGGGTGCCGCCCTCGGGGCCCAACAGGTCGGCGGTGCGCTTGCCCTCGGCCAGCACCTTCTCGACCGCCTTTTCGACGCGGGTGGCCTCGTCGCCCAGGTCGAAGCTGTAGCGCAGCGCCATGGCAAAGCTCAGGATGCAGGCGATCGGATTGGCCTTGCCCTGACCGGCGATATCGGGGGCCGAGCCATGGACCGGCTCATACATCGCCTTGGGGCGACCGTTGGCCATAGGCGCACCAAGGCTGGCCGAGGGCAGCATGCCGAGCGAGCCGGTCAGCATCGCCGCCAGATCGGACAGCAGGTCGCCGAACAGGTTGTCGGTCACGATGACGTCGAACTGCTTGGGCCAGCGGGTCAACTGCATCGCGCCCGCATCGGCATACATATGCGACAGCGCCACATCCGGGTAATCGCGGTCATGCACTTCCTGCACCACGTCGCGCCACAGGATACCCGATTCCATCACATTGGCCTTCTCCATCGAGCAGACCTTGTTCGAGCGCCGCCGCGCCAGCTCGAATGCCGATTTCGCGACGCGGGCGATCTCGGATTCGGTGTAACGCTGGGTGTTGATACCCACGCGCTCATTGCCTTCCTTGAAGATGCCGCGCGGCTCTCCGAAATAGACGCCGCTGGTCAGTTCGCGCACGATCATGATGTCGAGGCCCGCCACCACATCGCGCTTGAGCGAGGAGAAATCGGCCAGCGCATCGAAACATTGCGCCGGGCGCAGGTTCGAGAAGAGGTCCATCTCCTTGCGCAGGCGCAGAAGACCGCGCTCGGGCTTCACGCTGAAATCCAGCTTGTCGTATTTCGGGCCGCCCACGGCCCCCAGCAGCACCGCATCCACCTCTTGCGCCTTGGCCATGGTGGCATCGGTCAGGGGCGTGCCATGCGCGTCATAGGCGCAACCGCCGACCAGATCCTCGGTCACGTCGAAGGTGATGCCACGCTTCGCGCCGATCCATCCGATGATCTTCTTCACCTCGGCCATGACTTCGGGACCGATACCATCGCCGGCGAGGATCAGGAGTGAGGGATTGGCCATGGCGCGCTCCGTCTGAAAGTGATGGGGAAGTATCGCGCGCGTGCTAACCCAAGCCCGGGGCGGGATCAAGGTCGGCCGGTTTCCGGCGCCGCCCGATCAGGGCGCGACCAGGTCGACCCAGACCGGGAAATGGCGCGAGGCGGCCTGAAGGTCGCGCCAGAGCGGATCGGCCCCTGCAGAGGTTTCGGCGGGGCTTTGGACAGGGCTTTCGGCGGGCCACAGGACGCCCGCGCCCACCACCTCCAGCCCGGCGCCCGGCACCACCAGATCCACCCGCAGCCCCCCGGTGGCGACAAAAACCGCCGTGTCCAGCGCCGGATCGCCGCGATGCCCGGGCTCGGTCCGACCTTGGCTGCCGCGCGGGCGCACATCGTTCAGCGCCGGATGGGCGAGAAGCGCGCGGATCGCATCCGGCAGGCCGTCGCCATCCTCGGGGTCCATGTTGCTGTCGGCCAGCATCACGAAGGGCGGCTCGGGCGGCGGCATCGGCAGAAGGCCGTCGAACAGCGCCAGCCAGAAGGCGGCCTCGTCATGGTTGCGCCGCGCGTTCCGCCCCTCGGCCCCGCCGAAGACCGGCGGCGTCGCATGCCAGGCCAGAAGCCGCAGCCGCCCGCCATCGGGCAGGATCAGCGGCACCTCCCAGTGGCCGGTGGTGGCCAGGCGCTGGATCCGGCGCACCTCATCCGTCATGCCGTCATGCAAGAGCGCACCGGGCAGATCGGCCCAGAGGAACCCCGAGAAATCCCGCACCGCCGCCTCGTCCACGGCCAGGCGCGACAGGATCGCCATCGCGCCCTGCCCCGAGAAACGACCCCAGCCCTGCGCATCCCCGGGCCCGCCCAGCCTGCCGTCGAGATCGAGGTCGAGCCCGGTCTGCATTCCGGTATTGGGCCGCAGCGCGAAGACATGGGGGTAAGGGGCGATCACCTCGCCCAGGCGGTCGGCGAACAGCCGGGCCGCGACCCGGTCGTGGTCATGGTCGAAGCCGGTCAGCAAGATCACATCGGCATCCAGGACGGCGAGCACCCGCAGCGCGGCCTCGATCTGCGGATCGCCGCCCTTCGCGATATCACGGGCCAGAAGGCCGGGACCGGCGCGGTCCATCTCGACATTCCAGTTCGCCAGCCGGATCACCTCGGCCGTGGCCATGCCGCCCAAGGCGAGCAGCCAGCACAGCGCAAGGGTCAGGCATGCGCCAGCCCGGGCCGCGCACCGGCCTGGGATTCGCGCTTGGAGCGGATCATGTCGGCGATCCGGCGCATGGCGATGCCACGCATCAGAAGGCTTGCGGGAATGAAGGCCCATGCGGCCACCGTCCAGACCTTGGTTTGCGGCGAGTTCAGCGTGAACGGCTCAAGCCCCATCGAGCCGATGCCGATCACGGCCGGGATCAGGAATGGCAGCAAAAAGCCTAAGGAAATGTTAATCCTCGCGTCGCGCTCCAGCCGCTCGATCACATCGCCGCCCGCCGTGGGCTCGAAGGTCGGCAGGTTCACCCAGACGTTGAAGGCCTGATGGCGTGCGGGCCAGCCGCTGAGCTTCATGATCAGCATGAAGAACACCAGCGACAAAACCGAGAGCAGATAGGCGGTCCCCGCCGCGCTGCGCACCGAGATCATCTCGGCCGCGCCCGCATCCCCCGCCATCATCACCGTGGCCAGCCTGACCGGCGAATAGGGAAAGTCCAGCGCCGCGCCGATCAGATAGCCGATGGCCTCGAACAGGCGCCCGAAGGGCGTGGGCGCGCCCCCGGCCGCCTCCATCACCGACAGGGTGAAGACGATGATGTAAAGCGTCAGATAGCGGATGCGGTTGAAGGGGGCGGCGTCGCGGAACTCGACCAGGCTGGGATAGGTGGCGTTGTATTCGGCAAAGGTCAGGGCGCCTGCGAAAAGCGCGACCAGAGCCACCATCTGCTTGGTGTCGGCCCCCACGCCCGGCAGAATCGCCGAGGGCGTGGCGACAAGAAACATCACCAGAAAGGCGCGCACCAGCGCACCGGCCAGCCGGGAAACCACTGCCTTCACATCCTCAACCTGGACGGTCACGATACGATGCCGTGACCTTGTTCCAACGAGCCCGCGCACATTGTGGCGGATTGCCTCAATCTTGCCCAATTTGTGCCTTCTTTCGCTTCCCGTCGCAACCGCTCGCGAAAGGGAAACCCATTCCTGTGGCGGAATAGGGGCAAAGGTGTTGCAGGATTGAAGCATGCAGGGGATGAATCCATGGCCCGGATGCAGCCCGGACCGGACAGGCCACAAGATCTTGTATATCAAGGCCTTCGCCCCAATAGGCAAGACTGGCGCATCGGCCTTGGCCTTGCGCGCCCGTCTGATCGGGGTCGGATATGGCGGTTGCGCGGGCCTCAGGCCCAGGGACGGGTCACCGCCAGCCGGTTTTCGAAACTGTCGATCGCGCCCGCATTCTCCATCGTCAGGCCGATGTCGTCGAGCCCGTTCAGAAGGCAATGCCTCTTGAAGGCATCGACCTCGAAGGGAAAGCTGCGGCCGTCCGAGGCGGTGACGGTCTGGCTTTCCAGATCGACGGTGATGCGGGCGTTCGCGCCCTTCTCGGCATCGGCCATCAGATATTCGACCTGATCGGCGGGCAGGCGGATCGGCAGGATGCCGTTCTTGAAGCAGTTGTTGAAGAAGATATCGGCGAAAGAGGTCGAGATCACGCAGCGGATGCCGAAATCCAGGAGAGCCCAGGGCGCATGTTCGCGCGACGAGCCACAACCGAAATTGTCACCCGCGACGATGATCTGGGCCGCGCGATAGGCGGGTTTGTTCAGGACGAAATCGGGGATCTCCTCGCCCTCGGGGGTATAGCGCATCTCGTCGAACAGATTCTTGCCAAGGCCCGAACGCTTGATCGTCTTCAGGAACTGTTTGGGAATGATCATATCGGTGTCGATATTGACCAGCGGCATCGGCGCCGCAATCCCGGTGATCGTGGTGAATTTGTCCATGTCTGATGCCTAGGGAAGTTTCTTGAGCCCGACGCCGAGCGCGATCAGCGCGGCGCCGACGGAAATCAGTTCGACCGCGAACAGCGTGCCCAGAAGCACCGGCGTCGCGGAGGGCAGGAAGAAGATGGCGTAAAGCCCGAGCAGCGCCGAAAGCACCCCGGTCAGAAGCAGCGCCCAGAACAGCCGCGTGCCCTTCAGGCCGAATGCGGCGACCACCCGCCCGATGCCCGAGGCGAGGAACAGGATCCCCGCCGCCAGCGTCAGCGAAACCAGCCCCGCCAGCGGATTGGCCAGGATCCACACACCCAGCACCAGTTGCAGGCCGGACAGAAGCCCGATCCAGCCCCGGCTGGGCAGGGTCTTGTCCGAGAAGGCCGCGAACAGCCCGAGCGCGCCGCTGACCACGAAGGCCACGCCCGCGAAGACCGTGACCGCCAGCGAGGCGGGCAGCGGGAAGACCAGCGCGGCAACGCCGCCCAACAGGGCGAGGACGCCCGCGATTATGCTGATGGTCGAGGATTTCATCTTTTTCTCCTGCGGACGGCGTGGGGCCGGATCCCGCATGCCATTCTGCCAGTGTCAGACGGTTTCCGCCATCATCTCGCGCACATCGGTCAGATGGCCGGTGACCGCCGCCGCCGCCGCCATGGCGGGGCTCATCAAATGGGTGCGCCCGCCGCGGCCCTGGCGGCCCTCGAAATTGCGGTTCGATGTGGCAGCGCAACGCTCGCCCGGGTTCAACTGGTCGGGGTTCATGGCAAGGCACATCGAGCAGCCCGCCAGCCGCCATTCGAAACCGGCATCGATGAAGATCTGGGCCAGCCCCTCTTCCTCGGCCTGCGCCCGCACCAGACCCGAGCCCGGCACCACCATGCCGCGCACGCCCGGCGCGATCCTGCGGCCCTTCAGGATGGCGGCGGCGGCGCGCAGATCCTCGATCCGGCCATTGGTGCACGAGCCGATGAAGACCGCGTCGATGCCGATCTCCGACAGTTTCATGCCGGGCTTCAACCCCATGTAGTCGAGGCTGCGCTGCGCCGCCTCGACCTTGCCGCCCTGGAATTCCGAGGGCGAGGGCACGGTGCCGGTGATCGGCAGCACGTCCTCGGGCGAGGTGCCCCAGGTCACCACGGGGGCGATATCCTCGCCCCGGATGGTCACGACCTTGTCGAAATGCGCGCCCTCATCGGTGAAAAGCGATTTCCAGTAGGTGAGCGCGGCCTCCCAGGCGGCGCCCTTCGGTGCATGGGGGCGCCCGCGGCAATAGGCGAAGGTGGTCTCGTCGGGCGCGATCAGGCCCGCGCGCGCGCCGCCCTCGATCGCCATGTTGCAGACCGTCATCCGGCCTTCCATCGACAGTTCGCGGATGGCCTGACCGCAATATTCGATGACATAGCCGGTGCCGCCCGCCGTGCCGGTCACGCCGATCACCGAAAGCGTGATGTCCTTGGCCGTGACTCCGGGGCGCAACGAGCCGGTGATCTCGACCTTCATGTTCTTCGACTTCTTCTGGATCAGCGTCTGGGTGGCCAGAACATGCTCCACCTCGGAGGTGCCGATACCATGCGCCAACGCGCCGAAGGCGCCATGGGTCGCGGTATGGCTGTCGCCGCAGACCACGGTCATCCCCGGCAGGGTCCAGCCCTGCTCGGGCCCGACGATATGGACGATGCCCTGGCGGATGTCGCTGACCGGATAGTAGTTGATGCCGAAATCGCGCGCGTTCCTGTCCAGCGCCTCGACCTGGATGCGGCTTTCCTCATTGTCGATATGGCTGTCGCGGCCTTCGGTGGTGGGCACGTTGTGGTCGGGCACCGCGATGGTCTTTTGCGGCGCATGGACCTTGCGGCCCGCCATGCGCAGCCCCTCGAAGGCCTGGGGGCTGGTCACCTCATGCACCAGGTGACGGTCGATATAAAGCAGGCAGGTTCCGTCTTCGGAGGTATGGACGACATGGTCGTCCCAGATCTTGTCGTAGAGCGTTCTCGGAGCGGTCATGGCTCTCACCCTTGGGCATGGCTTTGATGATGGGTTCTCTTGGCTCGCGGCATCCGGCAGCGCGCATGAGCGGCGCGCCCCGCCGCGTCAAAGACGCGCGAGAATGTTGCGGGTCGCACCGAAGAACCGGGCGGGAAGCCGGGCATGGTCGGTGATGTTGAAATAGATGAACCCTCGCATGGGGCGATATCTAGACCCGAATCCCCCTTGAGGCAAGGGCGCAGCTTGGCCCGCACCCTTGCCCCGGGCCGCGAAATCCCCTATCCGCGCCCTCCTGCGTTGAGTTGGCGGCCCGCCGGTGCTAATCTTGGCGCCGAAACACTCGGACCGGGGCGCCGCCCGCAGCGGCGCGTTGCTGGAGGACCCAAGTCCTGTCTCACTCTGATCCTTCGACCGGGCTTCCGGTCGCCACGCGCGAGGGACGCCCCGCGCCCACGGATTTCACCCCCGAACAGATCCTTGCCGCCGTCCTTGGCTCGGTCGATGACGACAAGGCCGAGGATATCGTGCAGATCGACCTGCGCGGGCGCTCGGACGTGGCCGATTACATGGTGATCTGCTCGGGCCGGTCCTCGCGCCAGGTCGCCGCCATCGCGGAAAAGCTGGCCGACCGGCTGAAACAGGGCTTCGGCGTCAGCGCCAAGATGGAAGGCCGCGAAACCGGCGACTGGGTGCTGATCGACACCGGCGACGTGATCGTCCATGTCTTCCGCCCCGAAGTGCGCGAGTTCTACCAGCTTGAAAAGATGTGGCTTCCGGCGGGCCAGGTTTCCGGCGCCCGCACCATCGCCGCGCCCGAGGCCTGATCCGGCCCGGGCCTGCGAAAGGGCTAGGGGATGCGCATCCATATCTGTGCCGTGGGTCGGCTGCGCGCGGGCCCCGAGCGGGTTCTGAGCGACGATTACCTCGACCGGCTGGGCAAGCAGGGCCGCACGCTTGGCCTTGGCCCCGCGCGCGAGCACGAGGTCGAGGACCGCAAGAATCTTTGCATGGAGGCCGAGGCCGCGCTCCTGGCCCGCGCCATCCCGCAGGGCGCGCTGGTCTGCACGCTGGATGAGCGCGGGCAGATGCTGTCCTCGCCCGAATTCGCCGCGCTGCTGGCGAAATGGCGCGATGCCGGGCGACAGGACCTGGCCTTCCTGATCGGCGGCGCGGACGGGCTTTCGCCCGGCCTGCGGGCCCGCGCCGATGCCTCGATCAGTTTCGGGCCCATGGTCTGGCCGCATATGCTGGTGCGGGTGATGCTGGCCGAACAGCTTTACCGCGCCGCGACGATCCTTGCGGGCGGGCCCTATCACCGGGCCTGACCGCCTCTGGCCCGAGTCGCCCCGCCCGGATCGCGACTCAGCCCTTCAGCTCGGCGGTGATGCGGATCGGCCCGGTCGTGCCGCGCAGCTTGGCGCGGTAGATCACCAGCCCCTCGACCACCCGCATCACATAGGTCCGGGTCTCGGCGAAGGGGATGGTCTCGACCCAGTCCACCACATCGACATCCGCCCGGCGCGGATCGCCGAATTCGGTGATCCAGCGGCGCGGGCGACCGGGGCCCGCATTGTAGCCCGAGGCCACCAGCGCGATCGAGGGGCCGAATTCCTCGACCATCTTCGCCAGATAGGCCGCGCCGACCTGCACGTTGAAGCCCGGATCGCTGAACAGCTTTCCGGCCGAGTAATCAAGGCCAAGTTCCCGCGCCATCAACTCGGCAGTGCCTGGCAGCACCTGCATCAGCCCGCGCGCATCGGCCTGCGACCGCGCCAGCGGGTCGAATTCGCTTTCGCGCCGCGCGATCGCCAGCGCCAGTGCCCGGCTGACCTTCAGCCCCTCGGGCACCAGATCGGGGGTGGGGAAATAGGCGGCGGGCAGGATCACCCCGCGTTCGGCCGCGGCCTTGGCGATCAGCACGGCGATATTCGGCTCGTTCAGTTCCAGCGCCATATCGGCAAGCTGCGCCAGTTCGGCGCCATCGAGGCTTTCGGCCAGATGCAGCAGGAAACGCCGCGCCTGCCCCTTGTCCCCGGCGGCGAGCAAAAGCCGCGCCGCCTCCAGCACCGAGGATCCCGCGAAACCCGCGCCGCGCCAATGCGGCGGGCGCGTGGTGTCGAGCAGTTCGGAGCTGAGCGGCAGGTCCAGCCGCTCGGCCGCCAGAAGACCGTAATAGGCGGTCTGGTGGCGGGCGGCGGCCAGGTAGAAGGCCTCGGCCTCGGACTGGCGGCCCCGCGCCTCGGCGGCGCGGCCCTGCCAATACTCCCCGCGCGAGACGCTGATCGGGGTCGAGACCCCGGCCCTGAGCCGCGCGAAATGCGTCACCGCCAGATCGGGCCGGTCCAGATGCCGAAGCGCGAGGAACCCGGCCAGAAACTCCAGATCGGCAAAGGCCGCGCCGCTTGAAAGCCCATGCGCGGCGGCCAGGCGATAGGCCTCGTCCCCGCGGCCCTGGCGCATCAGCCAGCGCGAAAGCAGCGCCCGGCGCGGCGCCCATTCGGCGGGGCGGCCCAGCGAATCGGCGGGCAACGACAGGATCAGTTCGGCGGCGCTGTCGTAAAGATCGCGCCGCATCCGCCAGATGAACCGCTCATAGGCAAGGCCGGGATCCGCGCGCAGACCCTCGGGCACCGCCGCGACCAACTGGTCGACACCGGCCTGATCGGCGCGAAGCGCCATCCGTGCCCGCGCCAGGGCCTGCTGCCCCTCGGACAGCCGGGGAAGCATCCGCATCGCCTCGACCCGCCGCCCGGCCCAGAGCAGGTTTTCCAGCCGAAGCTGATCGACCGAGGCCACCGCCTCAGGCATCATCGCCAGCAGGACCTGTTCCTCCTCGACCGTCAGCACCTGTTCGGCCCAGGCCCGCATCGCCACCGTCTCGGCCAGATCGCGCTCTCCGCGCGCCAGCGCCGCGCGCACCAGCGCGATCGAACCCTCGGCCGTGCGCGGCAGGTCGGCGCCGAACCAGCCGATCACGCGAGCGGGCGTCTCGGACCGGGCCACCGCCGCCTCGCCCTTCTGGCGCAGAAGCGCCAGGCCCGGCCAATCGGCGCGGCGGGCGAGGAAATCCTCGTAATCGCCAAGCCGCCCCTCGCCCTCGCGCAGCATCGACCACAGCACGAAATCGCGCCCCACCCCCGAAGGCGCGACCGCGAGCGCGGCCTCCCATTGGCGGGTCGGGATCAGTTGCAGCGCGGTCTTCATCGCCTGCACCTCATCGGCGCGGGCGGAAACCGGCAGCAGCAACAGCGGCAGCAGAAGGAAAAGGCGCAGAAGTCGGATCATGGCGCCAAACTGCCCGAGCCCCGGCGCCGCGACAAGCAACGATCCCGTCAACAGGGCCCGGGCCGGTGGCGCAGGCCAATCGGGGGGTTGAGAAATCCGCCGGGCGGGAGGATTCTGGCGCCGTCCGGTCCCTGCACCGGACGGGTTCGGGCAAAGGTGGCATATGGGTGATCGGTCGGAAGATGGCGTGGAAAGCGGGCTTTCGCAAGCGATCCGCCTTGCGCTTTCGTCGGACGGCGGGCCTGCGGAGAAGATCCTGGCCTGCCAGGCGGCGCTGCGCGATCACCCCGCGGGCGAAGGCGAGGGCGCGCTGCTCGCGCTTGTCCTGAACACCCTGGGCGAGGAATTGCTGCACGACCGGATCTCCCGGCAGGACACCGCCTTCCGGCTCAAGACGCTGATGCGGCAGCTCACCGGGCGCGAGCCCCTGCGGCTGACGGGCGAGGCGGCGGCGATGGATGTGCTGCTGGCCCGTGCACTTGGCGCGATGTCGAAACGGGCCGCGCGCGGCATCTTCGACGGGGCGCATTACCTTGCCCGCTATCCCGACATCGCGGCGGCGCGGGTGGATCCGCTGGCGCATTTCATCGCCGGCGGCGGGGCCGAGGGGCGCTATCCCGCCGATCTGGCGCAGGTCCTGCCGGGCGCGATGCGCAACCTGCCGCGGGATCTGGCCGCGCTCGGCCAGGCCGATCCCGCCTATCCCGAGACCCTTTCGCCCGCATTGCGCGACGAGGCGATGGCGGTCCTGCACCGGGCCCGGCCCCGGGTCAGCGTGATCCTTCCCAGCTACAACCGCGCGCGCCTGCTGCCCCATGCGGTGCTGTCGGCACTTTTGCAATCCTGGCCCGCGCATGAGGTGCTGGTGGTCGACGACGGATCGACCGACGGCTCTGCCGATCTGCTGGAGGCCCGCTTCGCCGCGCCGATCGAAACCGGCCAGTTGCGGGTGATCCGGTCGCAGAACCGGGGCGTCTCGGCGGCGCGCAACCTGGGCCTCGCAGCGGCCAGCGGCGATGTGATCGCCTATCTCGACAGCGACAACAGATGGGAGCCCGACCACCTGCTTTACGCCCTGTCCGGGCTGATCTCGGGCGGGGCGGATTGCGCCTATACGGCGGTGGCGCGCCACGACCTTGAAGGCGGGTGGAGCGACATTCTCTTCCGCCCCTTCGACGCGCAGGCGCTGCGCGAAGAGAATTTCATCGACCTCAACGGCTTCGTGCATCGCCGCGGCCTGCACGACCGCCTCGGCGGCTTCGACGAGGCGCTGACCCGGCTGGTCGACTGGGATCTGGTGCTGCGCTATACCGCCGCCGCCCCCCCGGTGGCGGTGCCGGTGATCACCACGATCTATGCCCTGGCCGAGCGCGGGATCGGCAACCTGTCCTTCACCGTGGGGCTGGAGCCCAATCTGGCGCGCATCCGGCAAAAGCACGGGATCGGCTGATCCCGCACCCCCCCCCCGAGCCGCCCCCGGCCGCTCAGATCTCGGCGATATCGACGCTGTGCGAGCCGGTATGGTCGCCATCCAGCCGCAGCGAGCCGGTGACCGGCGCCACATCGCCATAGTCGCGGCCATAGCCCACCACGATGTGATCGGCATCGACGCGACAGGCGTTGGTCGCGTCATATTCGATCCAGCCGGTCTCGCGCCCGGCCCAGGCCCGCACCCAGGCATGCATCGCATCCGCGCCTTGCAGCCGGGGCTTTCCGGGCGGCGGCAGGGTGCGCAGATAGCCCGCGACATAGCCCGCCGGAATGCCAAGGCTGCGCAGCCCCGCGATCATGATCTGGGCGAAGTCCTGGCAGACCCCCTTGCGGCCCGCGAAGGCCTCGGCGATCGGGGTGTCGACCTCGGTCGCGGTCGCGTCGAAGCGGATCTCTTCATGCAGGGCGCGGCCCAGCCGCTCGACCGTCTCGCGCAGGGTGGGGGCGCCCCTCGCCGCCTCTGCCGCGAAGGCGGAAATCTCGGCCACCACCGGGATCCGGGGCGAGACCGGCAGGAAGTGATGCGGGCTGTCGCCGGAAATGTCGCCCACGCCGGAAAGCTCGGCCGCCAGAAGCCCCGGCGAGGGCGAGATGTCGAGGACCGCGCCCATGGGAATACGCTCGACCTGCGCGGTCATCACCACCCCGAATTCGGTAAGGCCGGCGGGCAGCACCAGTTCGATCACCTCGGTCCCGAAGAAATCGGTGAAGCGATGCTCCTCCAGCGGCGGGGGCGAGACGGCGACGCGCGCGGCGCGCAGTTCCTGCCGACCCGGCAGATGCGCCGGGGTCACGCGCAGAAGCTGGCGGCCCGCGCCCGCCGGGCGGTCGAAACTGTAGTTCACCTCAAGGCGCAGCCCGTAAAGCATCAGTGGAAATAGGCCCCCGTGATCAGATCCGACAGGGCCAGGATCTGGGCGCGCAGGTCCCAGATCGCGTCGGAGCCCAGCGTCTCGGGCGCCTCGGTCGCCAGGGTGACCTGAAGCCGCATCGCCGCGCGCATCAGGGTCGAGGGGTTGCCCCCCTCATAGGCGCCGGGCAGGCGCGAGATCTGGTCGCGCAGCCCGTCGATCTGATGGCGGAGCGAGCGCGGATTGGCCTCGTCCAGCCCCAGAAGGTCGATCACAGTCTCACGCGTGGTGGAAACCGCAAAGCGGCGGCGATGGGTCATCACGCTGTCGCCCAGTTCCACCGCGATATCCAGCGCGCCCTCGGGCATGTCGGGATCCGCGAGAATGGCGAGCATCGCCGACATGCCCATGGCACGCTCGTGCAGCCGCCCCAGCGTCAGGAACCGCCAGCCCAGGAAGCGATACATGTTCTCATGCACCAGGCCCGAAATGCCGGCCAGCTTGCGCAGCAGCGCCGAAAGCGCGCGGGCGGCATCGTCGCCGGGGGCCACGCGGGTCTCCATGCGCCGCGCGGTCTTGTCGATGTCGACCAGCGCCGACCAGGCATCGGGCGAGAAGCGGTCGCGCACCCGCCCCGCCGTGGCGATGGCGGCGGAAAGCGTCTCAAGAAGCCCCGGGGGGATCCCGCGATCGGCAGTGATGCCGTTGAATTCCAGCAGCGGCTCGATCGCGGCCAGCAGCGGGCGGGCCGAGGCGCCGGTCTCGGCCATGCGCATGTTGCACGCGCGCAAGAGCCGGACCGTCGCCTCGGTGCGCTCGACATAGCGGCCCAGCCAGAACAGGTTGTCCGCTGCCCGCGCGGGCAGCGCCCCGGGCGAGACCCGCCGGTAGGGCCCCAGGCCGCCGCCGGTCAGCGAAACCTCGGCCACCGGGCCCTTGTCGCTGACCACCCAGACATCGGCGGTGGATCCGCCGCGCTGCATCGCGATGGCCGCCGGATCGGGCGAGGCGCCGATCCGCGCGAAGCCCCCGGGCATCACCTGCCAGCGCCCGTTCACCCGGGCCAGGAAAACCCGCAGCGCCATCGGGCGCGGCATCAGCCGCCCCTCGATCAGCGTGGGCGTGGTGGAAAGCCGCACCACCTCTTGCGCGACCAGCGCCGCGCCGTCCCTGGCCAGCCGCGCGGCCAGTTCATCGGGCGGCAGGTTGGCGGCCAGGCCCAATTCGCCCTGATGCTCGAAGGGCGCCCCGGTCGCCAGCGCCCGCGACAGCATCAGGTTCGAGGGACTCGCCTGAACCACGCCCCGCTCGGCCGCGCCCCCCAGCCACCAGGTCGCGATATTGGGCAGGGCCAGCGGCTGCCCCAGCAAAAGCCGCGACAACCGGGGCAGGAAGGCCATCAGCGCCCGCGTCTCCAGCACGCCCGAGCCCAGCGAGTTGATCATCGTCACCCCGCCCGCCCGCAGCGCGGAAACCATGCCTGGCGTGCCGATACGCGATCCGGGATCAAGCTCCACCGGATCGGCATAGGTGGAATCGAGCCTGCGCCAGATCACCTCGGCCGGGCGCGGCCCCGAGACGGTGCGCACATGGACACGTCCGCCCAGGACGGTCAGATCCTCGCCCTGAACCAGCGTGAAACCCAGATAGCGCGCGATATAGGCATGTTCGAAATAGGTCTCGTTCATCGGACCGGGCGAGAGGATCACCACCCGGCCCTCGCTGTCCTCGCCCGGGCGCAGCAGCGCGTTGCGGAAATCGCGGAAGAAACCCGCCAGCCGGTGGATATTGCCCCCGGCATAAAGGTCCGAGAAGGCGCGCGAGGTCGCCACCCGGTTTTCCAGCGCATAGCCCGCGCCCGAGGGCGCCTGGGTGCGGTCGGCCAGCACCCACCATTTGCCGTCCGGCCCGCGCCCGATCTCGAAGGCGAGGAAATGCAGGAAATGGCCCGAGCGCGGCCGCACCCCCACCATGGGCCGCAGCCATTCGCCATTGCCCGCCAGCAGTTCGGGGGGCAGATGGGCGTCGGCGACCATGCGGTTCGGGCCGTAAAGATCGGCCATCAGGGCTTCCAGCAGTTCGGCGCGCTGGATCAACCCCGGCGTCAGCGCATCCCAATCGGCCTGATCGACCAGCACCGGCACCGGCGACAGCGGCCAGGGCCGCTCATCCGACCGGCCCGCGCCATATTGGCGATAGAACACCCCGGAATCGCGCAGATATTGCTCGGCCCGGGCGCGGCGCAGCTCGATCTCTTGCGGCAGCGCCGAGGCCAGCGCGCGCGCCAGCGGCCGCCACAGCGGCCGGACCAGCCCGTCGGGACCGATCATTTCGTCGGGCACGCCGGGCTGGCACGCGTAATCGCGCGGCGCCGTCACCTCGGAAAGCCGTTCCCTGTCGCCGTCCATCTTGCCTTCCCCACCACAGGCGGGCCAATTTTGATCAAAAGATCAAACGCCGAGAGGGCGCCTGAGGTCAAGGGTCATCGGGAATTCGGCCGAGCGCCGCTCGGCCGAAGGGTGCCAGAACGTGCCCGGGCTGTGGCCCGAGGGCTGGAACCGCGCCAGCCTGCGCGCCTCGGCCTCGTTGCCGTTGACGGGGAAGGTGTCGTAGTTGCGTCCGCCGGGATGGGCGACGTGATAGGTGCAGCCGCCCAGGGCGCGGTTCGACCAGCGGTCGAAGATGTCGAAGCCCAGCGGGGCCTGGACGGGCAGGGTCGGATGCATGGCGCTGGCGGGCTGCCAGGCCTTGAACCGCACGCCCGCCACCGAAACCCCGGGCCCGGCGCCTGCCAGCGGAAGCTCGCGCCCGTTGCAGGTGACGGTGTAGCGGCCCGGCTCGGCGGCGGTCAGCTTGACCTGAAGCCGCTCGGTCGAGCTGTCGGTATAGCGCACGGTGCCGCCGATGGCGCCGGTCTCGCCCAGCACATGCCAGGGCTCCAGCGCCTGGCGAAGCTCCAGCCGCACGCCCTCGAACTCGGCCTCGCCGCAGAAGGGGAAGCGGAACTCGCCCTGGGCGGTGAACCATTCCTCCTTCAGGTCGAACCCATGGGCGCGCAGATCGGAAAGCACGTCGCGGAAATCCTCCCAGACGTAATGCGGCAGCATGAAGCGGTCGTGCAGGGCGGTGCCCCAGCGCACCAGATCGCCGCGCGCCGGGCTGGCCCAGAACCGCGCGATCAGCGCCCGCAGCAGCAGTTGCTGCGCAAGGCTCATCCGCGCATCCGGCGGCATCTCGAAGCCGCGAAACTCCACCAGCCCCAGCCGCCCGGTGGGCCCGTCGGGGGAATACAGCTTGTCGATGCAGATCTCGGCGCGGTGGGTGTTGCCGGTCACATCGGTCAGCAGGTTGCGCAAAAGCCGGTCCGTCAGCCAGGGCATCGGCACGATGCCCTCGCCCGGGGCGGCGATCTGCGACAGCGCGATTTCCAGCTCGTAAAGCCCGTCGTGCCGCGCCTCGTCGATCCGGGGGGCCTGGCTGGTCGGGCCGATGAACAGCCCCGAGAACAGGTAGGAAAGCGAGGGATGCCGGTTCCAGTGCAGGATCAGCGATTTCAACAGGTCGGGACGGCGCAGGAAGGGGCTGTCGAGCGTGGTCGCCCCGCCCACCACGACGTGATTGCCGCCGCCGGTGCCGGTGTGCTTGCCGTCGATCATGAACTTTTCGGCGCAAAGGCGCGAATTGCGGGCGTCCTCATAGACGCCCCGGGTGATCGCGACGCAATCCTCCCAACTGCTTGCCGGATGGATGTTGACCTCGATCACCCCGGGATCGGGGGCAACGCGGATCACGTTCAGGCGCGGGTCATGCGGCGGCTGATAGCCCTCGATATGGACCTTCAGCCCCAGCCGCGCAGCGGCGGCCTCGGCGCTGTGAAGAAGGTCGATATAATCTTCCAGCGCGGTCACCGGCGGCATGAAGACGCAAAGCCTGCCGTCCCTCGGCTCGACCGTCAGGGCGGTGCGGACATGGCCCTCGACCTCGTGGACCGATTGCGGGACGACCCCCTGCACCGGGGCCGAGGCCACGAAAGAGGCCATCGGCTGGCTGCGGCGCCTGGGCTCGATCCCGGCGGGTTCGGGCAGCGGCGGGCGCTCGATGGTCGGGTCCATCGGGTTGATGTAGGGATATTGCGCCGGGCTGAGATAGGGCAGCGAGTTGAGCGGGATCCGGTAGCCCACCGGGCTGTCCCCGGGCACCAGATAGACCCGGCCACGCCGCAGGCGCCAGCGTTCGGAATACCATTTGCGCCGCCCGTCGCGCGCCATCCAGGGCTGGACCGGCAACAGGAATCCCACCGGATTTTCCAGCCCGCGATTGAAGACGGTGGCGATGCGGTGACGCTCTTCGGGGTCCTTCAGCTTCGAATTCTCGGGCGTCACGTTTTCGGGAAGGTTCGCCTCGCGGACCAGCCATTCGGCCGGATCCTCATAGGCGGGCATGACATTTGCTTCGTCGATCTCAAGATCGGCGGCGATCTCGCGCAGCAGCTCCTGCGCCTGCAAGGCGGTGGCGCCCTGATCGGCGCCCTCGGCGGCGATCAGTTCGGGATTGCGCCAGACCGGCAGGCCGTCGCGGCGCCAGTAGAGCGAGAAGGTCCAGCGCGGCAGCGTCTCGCCCGGATACCATTTACCCTGGCCGTAGTGCAGGAAGCCGCCCGGCGCGAAACGGTCGCGCAACCGGCGGATCAGCGTATCGGCGCGGTCGCGCTTGGTCGGGCCGACGGCGGCGGTGTTCCATTCCTCGCTTTCGAAATCGTCGATCGAGACGAAGGTCGGCTCGCCCCCCATGGTCAGCCGCACGTCGCCCGCCGTCAGCGCCTGGTCGACCTTGTGGCCCAGCGCGTTCAGCTCTTCCCAGCTTTCATCCGAGAACGGCTTGGTGATGCGCGGATGTTCGGCGACCCGCGCCACCTTCATGTCGAAATCGAAACTGACCCCGGCCTGGCCGTAATAGCCCCCCACGATCGGCGCGGCATTGCGATAATGCGGGGTGGCGGCCAGCGGGATATGGCTTTCGCCGGTCAGGAGGCCCGAGGTGGGATCAAGCCCGACCCAGCCCGCGCCAGGCAGATAGACCTCGACCCAGGCGTGAAGATCGGTGAAATCGACCTCGGTCCCCGAGGGGCCGTCCAGCGCCTTCAGATCCGGTTTCAACTGGATCAGATAGCCCGAGACGAAGCGTGCGGCAAAGCCCAGATGGCGCAGGATATTGACCAGAAGCCAGCTCGAATCCCGGCACGAGCCCGAGGCCAGCGCCAGCGTCTGGTCGGGCGTCTGCACCCCCGGCTCCATGCGGATCAGATATTTGACATGGTTCGACAGATCCCGGTTCAGCCCGACGACGAAATCCACCGTCCGCGCCTTCTTGCGCGGGATCTTCGCCATATAGGCGTCGAATTCCGGGCCGAGGTCCTCAACCTTGCGATAGATCGACAGGTCCTCCTCAAGATCCAGCGGATAGGAGAACGGCCATTCCTGCGCCTCTTCCTCGACGAAGAAATCGAAGGGGTTGTAGACCGTCATGTCGGCGACCAGATCGACCTCGATCTTCAATTCGCGCACCGGCTCGGGAAAGACGAAACGCGCCAGCCAGTTGCCGTAGGGGTCCTGCTGGTGGTTCACGAAATGCCCGCCGGGCGAGACCTTCAGCGCATGCGAGATGACACGGGTGCGGCTGTGCGGCGCGGGCCTCAGGCGGATGATCTGGGGGCCAAGCCGCACCGGCTGGTCATAGGTGTAATGGGTAAGGTGATAGATGCTGGCCTTGATCGACATGCGCCCCGCCTGAGCCTGTTTCCGGCATCATTCTTCCCGCGCCTTGCCGCGAAAGGAAGCGTCCGGGCGATGCGGCGCGTTTTTTTGACCGCGGAAGCGGCATTCATGCCATTGTTGCACAAATAGCAGTCGAAATAATGGCGAAGGGCGCGGGAATGACCCGCGCCCCCTCGGCCTTGTGTCGGTGCCCCCGGGCGGAAATCAGAACTTCGTCACATAAGAGACGCCGAAGACCACCGGGTCGACATTGGCGGTGCCGATCTTGCTGCCGTCCAGATAGACGTCGCTGTCGATGTCGATATAGCGCAGGTCCGCCCGCACCGCCGCCCGGTCCGAGATCGCATAGGTGGCGCCCAGCGTGGCGGCGAGGCCGAAGCTTTCCTTCAGCTTCAGCTCGCCCAGGATCGAGCTTTCCTCGAAGAACTTGGTGTAGTTGACGCCGACGCCCACGAAGGGGGTCAGCTTGCCGCCGGTGGGGATGTGCCAGTTGACCGAGAGCGTCGGCGGCAGGTGCTTGGTCTCGCCGATCTCGCCCACGCCGACGATCGAGATGCTGTGCTTGAAGGGCGTGGCCGCCAGAAGCTCGATGCCGATATTGTCGCGGATGAAATATTCCAGCGTCAGAGTGGGCCGGGTGTTCGAGCCGATATCGGCCTCGCCCGGGCCGACGATGCCGTTGCCGTCCTTGGGCGAGACATAGCCAAGACCAAGGCCGAGGGTGATCGTCCCGGCCTCTTGCGCAAGGGCGGGGGCCGAGATCAGGGCGGCTGCCACAAGGGCGGGAAGGAAATGTTTCATGTCGGGTCTCGCGGTTTGATTGCTGCGAAATCCCTGCACCCGCAGCCGTCACAAAACATTGACACAGGTCAAGTCCGCCTGCGACATATTGGCATTCAATATATTGTTTTTATTATAAAACACATCCTGAATGCCTCTTTGTCCGCGCCCCGCTCACACCTCGACCACCACCTTGCCCAGAGGGTTCGAACAGCAGGCAAGGATCCAGCCCTCTTCGATATCCTCGTCCGAGATGCCGCCGTTATGGACCATATGCACCTCGCCCGAGACCTTCCTGGTCCGGCAGGTGCCGCACAGCCCGAAGGTGCAGCCCGAGGGAATGTTGAGCCCGGCGCGCCTGGCGACCGCCAGGACGGTATCGGTCTCGGCGCAACGCAGGCTGACGCCCGAACCGGCGCCCGGGCCGGTGAAGCTGATCTCGGCCCCCGCGCCCTCTTCGGGGGCGATATCCTCGATCACCGGGGCCTCGGCCTCGGTCGAGACCGGGGCGCCGAAGCTTTCCTGGTGGTAATGCTCCATGTCGTAGCCCAGCGAGACCAGCATCTCGCGCACCGCCTGCATGAAGGGCTCGGGCCCGCAGCAGAACACCTCGCGCTCAAGATAATCCGGCGCCATCAGGCCCAGCATGATCTGCGACAACCGCCCGTGATAGCCGGGCCAGGCGCGGAACGGATCAGGCTCTTCGACCGTGAAGCGCAATTGCAGGCCGGGCACGCGATTGGCGAACTGCTCCAGCCTTTCGCGGAAGATCAGGTCCGAGGGGCGGCGCGCGGCATGGACGAAGACGATATCCGGCATCTCCCCCGAATCCCAGGCCCAGGTCGTCATCGACATCATCGGCGTGATGCCCGATCCGGCCGAGATGAACAGGTGTTTCCGCGCCGGATGGCGGTGGAAGCTGAAGATCCCCGCGGGCCCGAAGGCCTTGATCCGCATCCCCGGCTTCAGGTGGTCCAGCATCCAGCGCGTGCCGATGCTGCCCGGCTGGGCCTTGACCGTGACCGAGATCGACAGCGGCCGCGAGGGCGAGGACGAGATCGTATAGGTCCGCTGCACATTGCCGCCCGCGCCCTTCTTCGGATCCACCGGCAGGTCGAGCGTGACGAACTGCCCCGGCTGATAGTCGAACCACGCGCCCGAAGGCGCGCGGAAGGTGAAGGTCGCGGTGTCCGGGGTTTCCGGCACCACCATGGCGCATTCCAGGGGCTCCTGGCCCGACCAGGGCTCGGCCGTCCAGTTCAGGCGGGATTTCACTGTGGGCATTTCTATTCCGCCGCCATCGCGGTCGGGGGCGACAGCCGCCGCGTCATCACCCCGCAATACCAGTCGATGAACTGGATCACGCCCTCTTCCTGGATCGGCGAATAGGGCCCGGGCTCATAGGCGGGAGAGAGAATGCCCTTCTGATTCTCCTCGACCACCTGGCGGTCTTCGTCATTGGTGTTGATCCAGACCTCGGTCAGGGTCTTGATGTCGTAATCCTCGCCCTCGACCGCATCCTTGTGGACCAGCCATTTCGTGGTGACCTCGGTCTCGGTCGGACTGATCGGCAGCACCCGGAAGACGATGGCGTGATCGCCCAGGAAATGGTTCCAGGTGTTCGGATAGTGATACATCAGAAGGCTGCCCGCGTCGTAGAACGGCATCTGGCCCATGCGCCTCGCGACCGCATGCTTCGTCGACATCGTATAGCTTTCGGCATTGTTCAGCAGCGGGATGCGCGCCAGCCGCCACTGGAAATCCGCCTTGTTCACGAAGCGCGACGGCAGGCCCGCCGCCTCGCAGCGCTTCCAGTGGTCAAGGATGTCGGGGCTGGCCGAATCGGGGCCGTCCATCGCGGTCATGCGCGGATTGTCGGAATAGGTCCGGCACAGCGAGGGATGCGAGCCGCCGCAATGATAGCATTCGCGGTTGTTCTCCATCACCAGCTTCCAGTTGCCCTTCTCGACGATGGTCGAGGAGAAGGCGACCTTCGCCTCGCCAAGACCCGAGGGCGCCAGATAGCCCATCGCCGTGCGCGCCAGATCCGCCACCGGCGGCGGCACCTCGGCCAGGCAGATATAGACGACGCCGCCCAGATCCAGGCAATGCACCTTCTTCAGCCCGAATTTCGAGGCGTCGAAATCCTCGCCCATGTCGCGGGCGAAGATCAGCTTGCCTTCAAGGTCGTAGGTCCATTGGTGATAGGGGCAGACAAGGTTCGGAGTCGATCCGGTCTCCTTGGCGCAAAGCCGCTGGCCGCGATGGCGGCAGACGTTGTGAAAGGCGCGGATCCGGCCGTCCTTGCCCTTGATGACGACCACCGGATAGGTGCCGACCTGAAGGGTCGCATAGGCGCCCGGCTTGACCAATTCGCAGGTCGGAACGGCGAACAGCCATTCGCGATACCAGATCTGTTCAAGATCGGCGGCATAGGTGCCCGGATCGCAATAAAGATCGCGCGACAGGGCAAAGGCGGGGCGGCGTGAGGCGATCTGCCCCAGAATGTCGGAATGGCTCAGCATCTCAGACCTCGCTCTGCCCAAGCCTCCCCGCATGGGCCGGTTTCCAGTGATGCGCCCTTGGAGCCGGGGCCCCGCCGGTCGCGGCTTCGTCGATGCGAAGGCGGGTTTGCGGGCCGCGGGCCGGGCCGATGGCCCGTGGCGCGACGCCTTCCCGGGGGCTCCCTTCCCCCGGCGGCCGTCGTCGCGCCCTTTCCCGTCACCGTAGCGGAAGCAGTGCCGGTCTTGCGCCGACTTTCCAGTTCCCTGCCCCTGCGGGCAGCACCTTGCAGGGATCAGGAAATCACGGCGCGGGCGGGCGGGATCGACTGTTTGCGACCATCGGCAAGCGGAAACGGTCGCGCCGAAAATTCCCCGCCATGCGCAGACCCGGTCAAGGGCCGGAAACGCCCTCCGCCAGGGCCGGGCCGGAGGTGGGATCGGACGCCCGACCGGAGGCAGGGCCGGTCAGCACCAGCCCGCCCTCGCGGATCAGGAAATCCACCACGGCCTCGATCCCCGCGCCCTGTCGCAGTCGCGCCATGACATAGGGGCGCGTGCCGCGCGCCGCCCGCGTATCGGCCTCAAGCTGCGCCAGATCCACCCCGACATGGGGGGCGAGATCGGTCTTGTTCACCACCAGCAGGTCGGATTTCGTCAGCCCCGGCCCGCGCTTGCGCGGGATGTCCTGGCCCGCGGCGGTGTCGATCACATAGATGGTCAGATCGGCCAGTTCCGGCGAATAGGTCGCGGCCAGATTGTCGCCTCCCGATTCGATCAGGATCAGGTCGAGCGCGGGAAAGGCCGCGTTCAGATCCGCCACGGCGGCAAGGTTGATCGAGGCATCCTCGCGGATCGCTGTATGCGGGCAGCCGCCGGTCTCGACCCCCCGGATCCGCTCGGCCGACAGGACCTGCGCCCGCATCAGATATTCGGCATCCTCGCGGGTGTAGATGTCGTTGGTGATCACCGCCATCTCGCAGCGCCGGGAAAGCGCGCGGCACAATCCTTCGGTCAGGGTGGTCTTGCCCGCGCCGACCGGGCCGCCGATTCCGACCCGCAGGGGCCCGTGGGGAGAGGTCATGTCCTGAACAGCCTTGTCTCAAGGGTTTCATGCCGCATCGCCTGAAGATCGGCGCAAAGCGCGGCATTGCCAAGATCTTCCTCGCCCGCCTGCGCCGCCCGTTCGGCCAGCCCGGCGATCAGCGGATGCAGCGCGGCCAGAACGCCCTGCCCCTCGGTCTGGCCAAGCGGCACCGCCCGGGTGGCGATGGTGACGAGGTTCGAGGCGAAGGCATGCAGCGCCAGCGCGATCACTTCGAAGGCGGGCAAGGCCAGCGCCTGCGCCGCCCGCCCGATCGCCACCGGCAGCGGCGCGGGCAGGATCTCGCGCCCCGTCAGGGCCGAGACGGTGCGGGCAAACGCCGCGCCCTGCTCTGCGGTCTCGCGCAGCCTCTCCTGCGAGGGGGAGAGCGCCAGGGCCAGATCGGCCAGCGCAGCATGATCCGCGCCGTCGCGCAGGGAAAGCGCCAGAAGGACCGAATCCTGCCAGCCCGCGCCGAATTCGATCACCCCCGCCAGCCAGTCGCGAAAATCCGCCGCGTCGCGGACCGCGCCATCGGCGATGGCCTGCTCCAGCCCGTGCGAATAGACGAAGGCGCCGGTCGGAAACGCCGGGGAAAGCCATTGGATCAGGGTCAACCGGGCGGTCACCTTGCGCCGCCGTCACTTGGCGTCGCGGTGGCCATAGGGCAAAGGCGGCATCTGGGTTGCCGCCTCGGGCCGGGCGGGCGGGTGATAATGCAGCCGCCCGTCGCCATGGTCGTGCCAGCCAAGCGCCTCGCCGCCGGGGGTGGGCGCCTGCGCGCCGCCCGGCGCGTGACCGTGTTCATGGCGATGTTCATCGCCATGCGAATGGCCCATGGTGCGACCGTGGCCATAGGCGCCGCCCTCGGGCGTGAAAGGCTCGGAAACCGGCGTCAGACCGGCGCCGAGACCCGAGAGCATCGCCTCAAGCACATGATCGGCGCGGATCAGCAGGCGCTTCGGCTCGATCTGGCAAGGCGTGTGGCGATTGCCGATATGCCAGGCGTAGCGCAGAAGATCGGGGCCGGTGACCTCGACCAGCGCCTCTTCGGCGGCAACCACCTGGATCGCGCGCCCGTCCAGCAGGCGAAAGCCCCAGAAATCATCAAGATTGGTGACCACCGGCAGATCGACGAGAAACCCCTCGCCATGCACGGTCACCAGCCTCTTGCGGCGCAAGAGCCGCTCGTCATAGCCCAGGACCACCAGATCATAGGTCTGGTCGGGCGCCTCTTTCAGCACGTCGCGCGCGAGGGGAAGGTCAGCCATTGCGCCCCCCCGTCCCGCATTCCGTGCCGCAGTTCGGCCTCAGAACAAGGAGCGTGCGCCCAGGAGGCGGTGCAGTTCGTCCAGGCGATTGGTGCCGCGCGCGGCGAGTTCGGCATCGCTGGTCTCGGCCAGACGGGCAAGCTGCCCGGCGCCGTAGCGTTCCTCGGACATGGAGACGAGTCGAAACCAGATGGATCTTGCGGAAATCATGGGAAACCTCTTTCACGAAATGGTTTCCTCCCTGTCCCCAATATGCCGCACCGCAGCAAATAGGGCAACGATGCTGACCGAATAACTGCCCTGCATTTGAATCAACGCTGATTTCCATGTTCAGAACATGAAATATCTTTGCGCCAGGGGCAATTCCCGCGCCGGTTCGCAGGTTAGCAGCACCCCATCGGCGCGCACCTCATAGGTTTCGGGATCGACCTCGATCTGCGGGGTCAGGTCGTTCAGCCGCATGTCGGATTTGCCGATGCCCCGGGTGTTCTCGACCGCGACCAGATCCTTGGCAAGGCCGTAGTCATCGCGGATCCCGGCCTCGTATCCCGCTTTCGAGGCGAAGATCACGGCATTACGCTCCACCGACCGGCCGAAGGCGCCGAACATCGGCCGGGTATGGACCGGCTGCGGCGTGGGGATCGAGGCATTGGGATCGCCCATCTGCGCCACCACGATCACGCCGCCGATCAGCACCATCTCGGGCTTGGCGGCGAAGAAGGCGGGCGACCACAGCACCAGATCGGCGCGCTTGCCCTCTTCGATAGAGCCGATATGGCCGCCGATGCCATGGGCGATGGCGGGGTTGATGGTATATTTCGCAATATAGCGCCGGGCGCGGATATTGTCGTTTTCGCCCTGCTCCTCGGGCAGGCGGCCGCGCTGGAGCTTCATCTTGTGGGCGGTCTGCCAGGTGCGGGTGATCACCTCGCCCACCCGCCCCATGGCCTGGCTGTCGGACGAGATCACCGAGAACGCACCCATGTCGTGAAGGATGTCCTCGGCCGCGATGGTCTCGCGCCGGATGCGGGATTCGGCGAAGGCCACATCCTCGGGCACCCGGCGGTCGAGGTGGTGGCACACCATCAGCATGTCGAGATGCTCTTCGATCGTGTTGACGGTATAGGGCATGGTCGGGTTGGTGGAACTGGGCAGGACGTTCCGGCTGCCCACCACCTTGATGATGTCGGGCGCGTGGCCGCCGCCCGCGCCCTCGGTGTGGAAGGCGTGGATCGTGCGGCCCCGGATCGCGGCCAGGGTATTCTCGACAAAGCCCGATTCGTTCAGCGTATCGGTGTGGATCATCACCTGCACGTCCATCCGGTCCGCCACCGTCAGGCAGCAGTCGATGGCGGCGGGGGTGGTGCCCCAGTCCTCATGCAGCTTGAGGCAGGCGGCCCCGGCGCGGATCTGTTCCTCCAGCCCGGCGGGCAGGCTGGCGTTGCCCTTGCCCGCGAAGGCAAGGTTCATCGGGAAGGCGTCGGCGGCCTGAAACATCCGCATCAGATGCCAGGGGCCGGGCGTGCAGGTGGTGGCCAAAGTGCCATGCGCGGGCCCGGTGCCGCCGCCCAGCATGGTGGTCAGGCCCGAGTGCAGCGCATCGTCGATCTGCTGCGGGGCGATGAAATGGATATGGGCGTCCATGCCGCCGGCCGTGAGGATCCGGCCCTCGCCCGCGATGATCTCGGTCCCCGGGCCCACGATCACATCGACGCCGGGCTGGGTGTCGGGGTTCCCGGCCTTGCCGATCCTGGCGATGCGGCCGTCGTGCAGGCCCACATCGGCCTTGTAGATGCCGGTATGGTCAAGGATCAGCGCATTGGTGATGACCGTGTCCATCGCGCCCTCGGCCCGGGTCAACTGGCTTTGCCCCATGCCGTCGCGGATCACCTTGCCGCCGCCGAACTTGACCTCCTCGCCGTAAAGCGGCCCGTTCGCCCCCCTGGTCGCCGCGCCCGAGCGTTCGGCGATCAGGTCGCGCTCGACCTCGATGATGATCTCGGTATCGCCAAGGCGGATGCGGTCGCCCGTGGTCGGGCCATACATGTCGGCATAGGTGCCGCGCGAGATGACATGCGCCATCAGAGATCCCCCATCACACGCGCGTTGAAGCCATAGACCCGGCGCCCGCCCGACAGCGGCACAAGCGCCACCTCGCGGGTCTGGCCGGGCTCGAACCGCACGGCGGTCCCGGCGGGAATGTCCAGCCGCTTGCCAAGCGCCGCCGCGCGGTCGAACGCCAGCCCCGGATTGGTTTCCGCGAAATGGTAATGGCTGCCGACCTGCACCGGGCGGTCGCCGGTATTGGCCACCGTCAGCACGGTGACCTCGGCCCCGGCGTTCAGGATGATGTCGCCATCGGCGGGGAAGATCTCGCCCGGGATCATGGGGTTACCTCAGCCAAGGGCCAGCGCGACACCGGCGATGGCGGTCAGGCCACCGGCGACGCGGGTCAGGTTGCGTTGCAGACCGCGCCCCAGCGCGATCCCGGCCAGATGCAGCCCCGCCGTCGCCAGCACAAAGCCGATGGCGTAAAGCGCCAGCCCGCCCGTCGGCCCCTCGGTGCCGTGGGCATGGCCGTGGAACAGCCCGAAGGCCGCCGTCACCGCCGCCACCAACGGCAGCGAGGGGTTCAGCGCCGCCGCCGTCAGCGCCCCCAGCACGACGATCGAGGCCAGGATCATCGGCTCGACCGTCGGCAGTGGCAGGGCCGCCGCGCCGGCCAGCCCGCCCGCGACCATGCCGCCGACGAAGGCCAGCGGCAGCGCCCACAGCGCCCGCCCGCCCAGCACCGAGGCGCAGAGCCCGACCGCCACCATGGCCAGCAGATGGTCGAGCCCGCCGACCGGGTGCGTCAGCCCCGCCAAGAACGAGTATTCAACGCCATGGCCGGGATGGGCCAGCGCCGCCGTCGGCAGCAGCAACATCAGGGTCAGCATAATGCGGTTCACGGGGGGCTCCTTCAGCGGATGGGATGATGCACGGTCACCAGCTTGGTGCCGTCGGGAAAGGTGGCCTCGACCTGGACGGAATGGATCATCTCGGGAATGCCCTCCATGCATTGATCGGCGGTGACGACATGGGCGCCCGCCTCCATCAGATCGGCGACCGAGCGGCCGTCGCGCGCGCCCTCGACCACGAAATCGGTGATCAGCGCCACCGCCTCGGGGTGGTTGAGCTTGACGCCGCGCGCCAGGCGCCCGCGCGCCACCATGGCCGCAAGGCTGACCAGCAGCTTGTCCTTCTCCCTCGGGGTCAGGTTCATGCCATCCTCTCCAGTGTTTGCCAGACGCGCGGCAGCGGCCTTTGCCGCAGCACCGCCAGCGCCCTTGTGATCTGTCTGCGCAGGGGCCAGCCGTCACCGGCCCGCATCCGGCACATCAGCCTGCCGTCAAGGCCCGAGGCCGCCGCCTCGACCCCCGGCTCGTCCAGCGCGGCCCGCAGCGCGGGCAGGGCGGCCTCGGCCCCGGTCGAGACCATGGTGAGCGAGGCGAAGGCCCGCGCGCCGCCGAGGACCGCGCGGCCCGCCGAAAGCGCCTCGGTGCTGATCGCCAGCGGCTCGACCATCACCGGCGTCGGACCGCGCCAGATCTCGCGCCGGTCGCGAAAGGCGATCCCGGCAAGCGTCTCGCGCATGGCGGCGCGGCCGAGCACCACCGCCTCGATGGCGAGACAGCCCGCGCCGGGGCCAAGCGTGATCACCGTGCGCCGCGACAGGGCCGAGCGGTCGAAGAGGATGGTCTCCTGCGGCAGCCAGTCCAGCCAGCCCCCGGCGCCGACCGTCATCGCGACCTCGACCTCGGCGGTGCCCTGGCCCGCGCGATAGGCGCGCTCGGCGGTCTGGGTCATGGCGGTGGCGCGACAGCCGGAACCGAGATCGAGCCGGTAGGCCAGCCGGTCGCCGCCGGTCAGCCCGCCCGAGGTGTTCAGGAACACCACCTCCGGCTCTGCCCCGGCATGGGGCAGGATCGCCTTGGCCGAACCCTGCTGGCGCAGCCCCGCGATCACCGCCTCGCCCGAGCCGGGCCGGGCGACCAGCCGGACAGCGGCCTCGCCCCGGCTGCGTTGCATCTGGCCTGGCTGGAAATGCGCGGTCATGGGCCCCCCTTCTCGCGCAGTCTTGGCGCCCGGCCCGGCGGGCTCAACGCCCATTCGGGGCGCGGCCCGGGCCGCAAGCGCGCGCGCCCTCGAACATGATTACGATATCGGCACTTCGATCACAAAAGAGGCAGATTTTGGACTTGCTTTTTCGCCGCACCAGGCCGGACCGCAACAGCCTGCCCGGCAATGCGTCACATCTTCGATTTTTCCCCTTTAAACATGGGCCATGCGCGGCCAAGCGGTCCCGCATGGCATATTCCATCGACCGACTCAGCCAGCTTCTCCACGACACTTCGCGCGCGCTGCGCCGCCGCTTCGACGAGCGCGCGGCCCCGCACGGGCTGTCCTCGACCCAGTTCCGCCTGCTGGTGCTGGTCTACACCGGCGGGCCGATGACCCAGAGGCAGCTTGCCGAACATCTGTATGTGGAGCCGATCAGCGTCTCGCGCCTGATCGACCGGATGGCGGCGGCGGGCTGGGTGGAGCGGATCACCCATCCCGAGGACCGCCGAGCCCGCCTGATCCGTCATACCGAAAGGGCCGATGCGGTGGCGGGCGAGATCATGGCCATTGCGCACCGGATCTGCGCCGAGGCGCTGGCCCCCCTGACCGAGGATCAGCGCCGGATGCTTGAGACCGGGCTGGCCAGCGTTCTGGAAACCCTGTCGGGACCGGACCGCGAAGCCGCCCGGGGAATCTGATGGTGGAGGGAATCTGATCAGGTGAAAACGGGCGGCCGGGTGAGGAGGGGGAACCCGGCCGCCGATCCCCCGGCCGAACCCGCCCTTCCTTCGCCTTGCACCAAGGAAGGGGCCGACCCGACCGGGGGTGGGGGATCAGAAGAAGCCGAGCTTCTTCGGATTGTAGCTTACCAGCAGGTTCTTGGTCTCTTGATAGTGGTCGAGCATCATCTTGTGCGTCTCGCGCCCGATGCCCGATTGCTTGTAGCCGCCAAAGGCCGCACCCGCCGGATAGAGGTGGTAGCAGTTGGTCCAGACCCGGCCGGCCTCGATCGCCCGGCCCGCGCGATAGGCGGTATTGGCGTTGCGGCTCCACACCCCGGCGCCAAGGCCGAAGGGGGTGTCATTGGCGATCTCGATCGCCTCGTCCGGGGTCTTGAAGGTGGTGACCGAAACCACCGGGCCGAAGATTTCCTCCTGGAACACCCGCATGTTGTTGTTGCCCTCGAAAACCGTGGGCTGGATGTAGAAGCCTTTCGAGATATCGCCGTCGAAATGGTTCGCAGCACCACCCGAAAGCACCTTCGCCCCTTCCTTGCGCCCGATATCGAGATAGGAGGAGATCTTGTCGAACTGTTCCTTGCTGGCCTGGGCGCCGATCATGGTGCCCGCCGCGCGCGGATCGCCCGCCACGATGGCCTCTACCCGTTTCAGCGCGCGCTCCATGAAGCGCTCGTAGATCGATTCCTGGATCAGGGCCCGCGACGGGCAGGTGCAGACCTCGCCCTGGTTCAGCGCGAAAAGGGTGAAGCCTTCCAGCGCCTTGTCGAAATAGTCGTCGTCCTCGTCCAGCACATCGGCGAAGAAGATGTTCGGGCTCTTGCCGCCCAGTTCCAGCGTGATGTTGGTCAGGTTGTCGGCGGCGGCCTTCATGATCAGCTTGCCCACCGGGGTCGAGCCGGTGAAAGCGATCTTGGCGATGCGCGGGCTGGAGGACAGCGCGGCCCCCGCCTCTTCGCCCAGGCCGTTGACGATGTTCAAAACGCCCGGCGGCAGCAGATCCTCGATGAACGAGAGCAGGTAGAGGATCGAGGCCGGGGTCTGTTCGGCGGGCTTGAGCACCACGCAATTCCCCGCCGCCAGCGCCGGGGCCAGCTTCCATGCCGCCATCAGGATGGGGAAGTTCCAGGGGATGATCTGGCCCACGACGCCCAAGGGCTCATGGAAGTGATAGGCGACGGTATCGTCGTCGATCTGGCCGATGCCGCCTTCCTGCGCCCGGATCGCCCCGGCGAAATAGCGGAAATGGTCCACGGTCAGCGGGATGTCGGCGGCCAGCGTCTCGCGCAGCGGCTTGCCGTTGTCCCAGGTCTCGGCCAGCGCGATGGCTTCGAGGTTCTGCTCGATGCGGTCGGCGATCTTGAGCAGGATGTTCGAACGCTCGGTGGTGCTGGTCGCGCCCCATTTGCGCCGCGCGGCATGGGCGGCGTCCAGCGCGGCCTTGATGTCCTTGGCGTCCGAGCGCGCCACCTCGCACAGCACCGTGCCGGTCACGGGCGAGACGTTTTCCATGTAGCGGCCGGATTTCGGCGCGACCCATTCGCCGCCGATGAAGTTGTCGTAACGCGTCTTGAAAGGTGCGGCCTTGAGGCCGAATTCTTCATGCTTGGTCATTTCCGCTTCCTCCGGTTGGGGCCGCCTCCTCGCGGCTCGGTTGATCCGTGCAACATAGAAAGGCGCGAAAACCGTCTTTGCATACCATTGTGCACCGGCAGCATCGCGCCATCTGTCTCAGTTCTGATACAGTCGGGGCGCGGAAAGCGCGCGGGCGCTCAGATCCGACCGCCCGATCCGGTCCCCGATCCCGGCCGCCCGATCTTGCGGTGCAAGGTGGCCCGGCTGATCCCCAAGGCGCGCGACGCGGCCGAGAGATTGCCGCGCGCCCGTGCGATGGCGCGGGCGATGACGGCGCGCTCGCCGTCCTCGGGGCGCAGATGGCTGTCGAGCCCCAGAAGATCGGCCAAAGGCACCGGATCGCGCGCCAGATCACCCGCAAGGCCCAGATGCTGGCGCGCCGCGCGGGTGGCGCCGATCACCAGCTCGTCCGCGTTCACCGCCAGAAGCGCACCAAGGCCACGCTCGGTCCCCGGGACCAGCACCATGCGCGCGCGCGGATGGCGGGCAAGGAAAAGATCCGCCTCGATCTTGCGCGCGGCCTCGGTCACCGAATGGCTGATCAGGCCCGCGAAACCCTCGGCCAGGTCGCGCCGCACCGTCGAGACATCCAGCACCGCCGCCAGATTGCCGTCGGCATCGTGGACCGGGGCGGAAACGCAGGTCAGTTCGATGTTCAGGGACAGGAAATGCTGGTCGCGGTTGACCACCACGGGGCGGCGCTCGACCAGACAGGTGCCGATGGCATTGGTGCCGACGGCGGCCTCGCTCCAGTCCGTGCCGGTCCAGAGCCCGACCTCGGCGAAATCGCGATCCTCGGACGGCTTGCCCAGCCGTTCGACCGCGATCCCCTCCTCGCTGGCCAGGATGACGCTTGCGCCGAATCCCCCCACGGCATGGAAAAGCCGCTCAAGCGTCGGGCGGGCGGCAAGGGTCACAGGCTCCATCCGCTGATGGACGGCGCGGAAGGCGCCCTGGTCGATCCGCTCGTCCCGGGGGCTGCGGCGCGGGTCGAGCCCATGGACATTCACCGAGCGCGCCCAGGAGGCGACGATGGCCGAGCGCGCGGCCTCACCCCCGGCCAGGGCGGCCGCGACGGTTTCCTCATGATGCCTGTGGCCCGAATGCGCCATGCGCGAGCCTCCTCCCCTTCACGCGACCCGCCCCTCAACGGATCGACTCGTGACGTGGAGGCAAGCCTAGCGCATCCGGCATGCCTTGGGCAAAGAAAGAAAGCGTGAGTTCCGGGCTTGATTGCGGCCGGGCGGCGGGGGAAACTCTGCGGCATGAGCGAAACACCCGCCCCCACCCTGCCCGAACCGCCCGCGCCGGATCTGCGCCGCAAGGATCCGGTCCGGCTGCGGCTGAGGGTGCATTTCGGCGACCGGCTGATGCTGGGCCCGGGCAAGGCCGACCTTCTGGCCGGAATCGCCGAGACCGGCTCCATCGCCGCCTCGGGCCGCCGCATGGGGATGAGCTACAAGCGCGCCTGGATGCTGGTCGAGGAGATGAACGCCGCCTTCACCGCGCCGCTGGTCGCCTCGACCCGGGGCGGCGCGGGCGGCGGCGGAGCGCATCTGACCCCGACGGGCGAGGCGGTTCTGGCGCATTACCGCGCGCTGATGGCCGCGACGGCCCGTGTCGGCACGACCGAGATCGACGCCATCTCGGCGCTGATGCGCCCCGACCCTTAGGGCGGGCGTCCTAGCGGCTCAGCCCGCCGGGCAGCGTCGGCAGGTCCAGCGCCGAAAAGCCGTAATGGCGCAGCCAGCGCAGGTCGGATTCGAAGAAGGCGCGCAGATCGGGGATGCCGTATTTCAGCATGGCGATCCGGTCGATCCCCATGCCGAAGGCAAAGCCCTGCCATTCGTTCGGGTCGATCCCCCCCGCCGCCAGCACCTTGGGATGGATCATGCCCGAGCCGAGGATCTCCATCCATTTGTCGCCCTCGCCGATGCGAAGCTGGCCGCCGACATTGGAATAGCGGATATCGACCTCGGCCGAGGGCTCGGTGAAGGGGAAGTGGCTGGCGCGGAAGCGCAGCTCCACCTTGTCCACCTCGAAAAAGGCGCGGCAGAATTCCTCCAGCACCCATTTCAGGTTCGCCATCGAGATGTCGCGGTCGATCGCCATGCCCTCGACCTGGTGGAACATCGGCGTATGGGTCTGGTCCATGTCCATCCGGTAGACCCGGCCCGGGCAGATCACCCGGATCGGCGCGCCCTGATCCAGCATGGAGCGGATCTGCACCGGGCTGGTATGGGTGCGCAGCACATGCGGCGGACGGTTGTCGCCTTCGGCGCGGGCCATGAAGAAGGTGTCATGCTCTTGCCGGGCGGGATGTTCGGGCGGAATGTTCAGCGCGTCGAAATTGTGCCAGTCGTCCTCGACCTGGGGGCCCTCGGCGACGGCAAAGCCCATATCGGCGAAGATCGCGGTCAATTCGTCCATCACCTGGCTGACCGGGTGGATGGTGCCCTGGCGGCGCGGGCGACCCGGCAGCGTCACGTCGAGCCATTCGGACTTCAGCCGCTCGTCCAGCGCGGCATCGGCAAGCGCGCTCTTGCGGGCCCGAAGCGCGGTGTCGATCTCGGTCTTCAGCTCGTTCAGATGGGCGCCCGCGGATTTGCGCTCTTCAGGGTCCATCTTGCCAAGGGTGGCCATCAGGGCCGAAATCTCGCCCTTCTTGCCAAGCGCGGCCAGCCGCACCTCTTCCAGCGCGGCCTCGTCGGCGGCCCCGGCCACGGCGCCGATGTATTTGCCACGGATTTCGGTCAGGTCCATCTGTCTCTCTCCCCTCGGGGTCGGGTGAGGGGTTAGCGGCAAGGGGGCGGGGATGCAAGCGGGCTCGGGGCCCTGGCCCCCCCTTCGCCCTTGGGCCAGGGGCCCGGGGGATGGCGCGGTCAGAGCGTATTGCCGATCAGCGCCGTGATGCCAAGGCAGACCAGGGCCACGCCGGGCACCCGCGCGATGATCCCGCCAAAACCGCCGAGGGCAAAGGCAAGGCGCGCGCCCGTCACGCAGAATGCCACCAGCGACAGCCAGATGCAGGCCACGACGATGACCCCGCCGACCAGCAACGGCAGCATCGGAAGCGCCGCCCCGGCACCGAGCCGCCCAAGCGTCGCGGCAAGGAACAGCGCGGTCATGGGATTGGTCGCCGCCGATGCAAAGCCCGCGAGAAAGCCGGAATGGGGCCGGCGCACCACCCCCGGCGCGCGCCCGGGCCTGAGGCAGTTCATGCCCAGCCAGATGAGGAACCCGCCATAGATCAGCGACATCGCATGTTCGGGCGGCGTCACCTGCGGCAACGATCCGAAGCAAAGGACGATCACGGCGGTCAGAAGGCCCGCGCCCAATGCGGCACCCCCCGCCCGCCACAAGGGCCTGGCGACGGGTGCCGTTCAGGCCGCTGTGGACCACCACGCCAAGATTCGGGCCGGGCGTCACGGCGATCAACGCATATGAAAAGATGAAGTCGAAAAAGCTCACGGAAAGGCCTTGGTGACAAAACCCGATCTTGGCGCCGACTGTGCCATCGGGGTCTTCACCGGGCAGTCGGCATTTGCCGACCCGGCCTTCACATATCGGGATCGCCTTCCCCGGGGGGATCAGCCCTTCGGCCGGATCAATCCCTGTGCCAGGACAAATCCAGCCCGACCGACGGCGCGCTTTTCAAAAGCGCCACGAGTTCCGCCTGCTTGTGAGTCGCCGTCTTCTCGAACACCCGCTCTCCAGATAGGTGCGGGCGGTCTTGAGCGTGATCCCCGCCTCGACGGCGATCTCGGCCAGGGCCCTTCCGGCCGAGATCGCCCGCGCCAGCCGCGCCTCGCTGGCGCCGAGGTCGAAAAGCCCGGTCAGGATCGGGGTATCGGGCACCATCGCGCCCGTCGCCAGCCTGGTCACGATCATCACGATATGGCCATGGGCGAACAGATCCCTCGCATCGCCGCGCAGGGGCATCAGATGCAGGACGATGGGCGGCCGCGTCTCGTTGCCGCGCAGCAAAAGCGATTGCGGCCCGGCCACCCCCGGCCTGCTGGCCGAGATCGCGTCGTGAAGGCGCTGCGTCGCCTCGCGCGCGTGAAGCGCGATCCGGCCGTGGGCGGCGAAGACGAACACATCCTCCATCGCCTCCATCAGGGCATTCGACACCAGCAACTTGCCCTCAACCGTGATCACCGCCGCAGGCAGGCCCAGCCGCCCAAGAAGGGCGGCCTGGTTTTTCGCCGCCTCAAGCTCCAGCCGCGTCGCGACCAGGGATGCGCGGGCAAGATGCGGCGTCATCCCGTTCAGGATGTCGCGCGTCGCGGCGGAATGCGGGCCGGAGCGATGCTGCGCTCCAGCGTGAAACAGGCCGTGTCGCCGGTCGGCAGCGGGGCGACGAGGCCGATCTGCCAGCCGAAGCCGAGGCTTTGCAGCATATGCCGGGCGGGATCGCGCTCGATCTCGGCGGCATCGTAGAGGTCGATGTCGCGCTTGAAAGCGCCCGCGGCGCGCTCCCACCGCTCGGCGCGGGATCGCGTGGCGGTCCAGTCGCCAAGGCGGACATATTCCGAGAAAGCGTCATATACCCCCGAAGAGGCGACCCAGCGCGGCGCCCCCCCAGCCGGGCTGCATGACCTGAAGCACACCGCCCCGCGATCCGTCGCGCTCGGCCAGCCGGTCCAGCAGCCGGGGCCAGAGTTCGGGCAGGAAGGCCGCCTCGCAGATCAGGTCGGTGAAATCCATCAGGCCTCGATCCCAAAAGTCAAAGGTGGTGGTCGGCAACGCATGCCCCGGCACTTTGCTCATCGGGCACGGATTCCGACAAGGCCGAAATGGGTCGAGGCCGTGTGGAAAGCGCGCGTGTCGGGGATGGCGCCGATCGCCTCGGATGCCCGGCCCGACAATCTGCGGGCGATCCGTTTCGCGCAGGCGCCCGACCCAGCCGCTGGCAGCCGAGGTTTTGCCGGGCCGCCGCCTCTGCTAAGCTGCGACCGATACCCAAGCCCCGACCGGCCGGGCGAAACCTTCAAAATTCGCCAGGGGGCGGACGTGGAAGTCATCGACGGGCCCGGCATTCAGATTTTCCTTGCATCCCAGCGGATCGAGAACAGCAGCGTGCGGGACAGCGTGGTCGCCCCGGGCTACTGGATGGGAACGCTGCTCGAAGGCGAGATATCGGTGCGCCAGAGCATCTCGGGCGAGCGCGCCTGGTTCGGCGGCGGCGGGACGCTCTTTTCGTCGAGCGAACCGGTCGAGACCCGGCATCGCGCCTTGAGCGGCGGCCAGATGGCAGCGGTCTTTATCCGGTTCGACCCGGCGCTGGCGCCCGAGATCCTGGGAGAAGAGGCGATGGCCGCCTTCGCGGCCTCGAACGCGGGCCTGCCGGAAATCGCCCGCAACCTTGCCTGGCAGACGCTGGCCTGCCGGATGTTGGGCACGGTGCGCAGGCTCTACATGGGCCAAGGCGCTGGAACTGGCGGCCCATGCGCTTGCGCCGGTCACCAACTCGCATGATCCGACCCGGCTTTCGCCGCGCGAGATCCGGGTGCTGCACGAGGCGCGCGCGATCCTGACCGTGGAACTGCGCCAGCCGCCGACGCTTCCCGAGCTTGCGCGCAGGCTGGGGCTGAACGTGACCCGGCTGGGCCAGGGGTTCCGCATGCTGTCCGGCGTGCCGCCCTGTGCCTGGCTGAAGGCGCAGCGGCTCGACAGGGCGAAGGCGATGATCGAATGCGGGGACCAGAGCGTCTCCGGGGTGGCGCGACAGGTCGGCTATCAGCCGCAGCATTTCGCCACCGAGTTCCGCAACCGTTTCGGGGTCGCCCCTTCGGCGTTGCGCCCCCGGCAGTGACGCATTCCCGGCACTGACACCGGATCGCATAGATCTTCCACCGGAACCCGCACGTCGCCACCATTGGCCGCATCTGCGGGGCGCTGCAGATTGGCGCAAAAAACCTACTGGAACAATCATGCATTATCGCGCCCTTCTGCTGGCCTGCAGCGCCCTGGTTCCCCCCTTCGCCCCGTCGGCTGTCTTCGCGCAGGGCCGCGAGGGGGAAGAGACGGTGATGCTGGGCGCCGTCGTCATCACCGCCCGCCGCTTCGAGGAAAGGTTGCAGACCGCCCCGGTCGCCGTGACCCCCTTAGCAGGCTGCTGGAAAAGTCATGTGCAACCGCAGCTTGCGTCAAAAAACAGGAAATTCGACCGATAGCGCGCCAAAACAGGCCGTTTTCGGTCCAATTTTCTACCGTGTCGGGAAGATTTTCGCTTCAAGACAGCCCCAAAATACTTTTTCAGCAGCTTGTTAGAGGCCGAAGACCTGGGCCCCGACCGGGCCGAGACGCTGGAGGGCGCGGCAATGCGCAGCCCGAACCTGCATTTCAACCCGCAGGGCGGGCCGATCGGCATCCGGGGCATCACCTCGCTGGGCATTTCCGGCGGCGTGGACCGCCAACCGGCGGTGGGCCTTTTCGTCGACGAAGTCTATCTGGCCCGCCCCATGGGCTATCCGCAACTGACCTGGGGGCTCGACCGGGTCGAGGTGGTGCGCGGCTCGCAGGCGCTGCTTTACGGCAAGAACACCATAGGCGGCGCGGTGAACCTGGTGCTGTCCACCCCGGACGGCAGCCAGGGCGGCAAGGCCTATGTCGGGGCGGGCAGCGACGGCGCGCGCCGGGCGGGCCTGTCGTGGCGGACGCCCCTCTCGCAGGATTTAGCCATCGGCGCGTCGTTCGCCTGGGCCGGATCGGAAGGCTGTATCCGCAACCAGTCCGACGGGCGCCCGGTCTCCGACACCGACCTCGCCTCGGCGCGGTTCGTCCTGGCGGGAACCTTCGGAAACGGGACGCGCAATGCGGCTGAGCGCCGATTACGGCCGGGACGGCGGCGATGGCGGGCTGTGGTATGCGCCCCTAGACATGGCGAACGCCTTCGAGACCGATCACGATTTCATCCCCGAGAACGAGGTCACCACCAGCGGCCTCGCATTGCGCTTCGACCACGATTTCGGCGCGGTAGAGCTGACCTCGACCACCGGCTGGCGCGGCCATGAAATGGAATCGTGGCTGGACGGCGACTTCAGCGCCTTCCCTTTCTGATGCAGGGCCAGACCGAACGCCAGCGACAGGTCAGCCAGGAATTCCGGCTGGCATCGACCGGCGACATGCCGCTTGGCTGGCGCGCTGGCCTTTTCTACATGCGCGAAAGCTTCCGGTGCACCCAGTTCTACGATTACGAAAGCCTGCCGCGCGACCTGCTGAGCCTGACCGATTTCGGCCAGATCACCACCAACGCCTGGGCCTATGGCGAGATGCTGTGGAAACCCTCGGAGCTGTGGGAGATCTCGCTCGGCGCGCGCTATACGCATGAGCGCAAATCCACGCTCAGCGAGATGGCCTCGCCCTCCGGCACCTATATGTTCGGCGCGTCGGGACGGGCCGAGAGGCGCATCTCCTATACCGATCTCTCACCCGAGCTTTCGGTCACCCGCCGCCTGGGCGCCGACAGCATCGCCTATGCCAAACTGAATCGCGGCTGCAAATCAGGCGGCATCAGCCCCTATATCAAGGATGACGGAACGGCCAACAGCCACGATCCCGAAAAGACCACCACGCTGGAACTGGGCTGTCGCACCGGGGCCACGGACAGGGCATGGACGCTGGCGGCGACCGCCTTCTACACCGACTGGAAGGACCAGCAGGCGTTGGTCTATACCAGCCCGGTCACCCGCGTCTATCGCAACGCGGCGGCGGCGACATCCAAGGGCATCGAGATCGAAGGCACCGCACGGCTGCATCCCGAATGGCGGCTGTCCTTCGGCTATGGCTATACCGACACGCGCTACGACGATTTCGTCGACACGGTGATGGGGCAGGATCACAGCGGCAATCCGATGCCCTTCGCGCCGAGGAATTCGGTGAACATCGGCCTCGACTGGGCCCATGACCTGGCCGACGGCAAGCGGCTGACGGCAGCGTTGGACTACACTTTCCGCGAGTCGCATTCGTTCACGCCGGACAATTCCTTCCGCCAGGGTTCGGTGCATCTGCTCGACGCCCGCATCTGGATCGAACCCGAGCGCTGGAGCGCCTCGCTCTACGCCAAGAACCTGACCGACGAACGCTATCTGCGGAACTGTTGCGACTGGGGCGGAACACCCTATGGCGTGGCGGCGTCGGGGCGCACGGTCGGCGTTCTCCTCAGCACGAAGTTCTGATCTGATGAGCGTTTCCGATACCGCAAGGCAAAGCCGCTTCCTGCCCCTGGTCGCGCTGCTCTATGTCAGCCAGGGCCTGCCGATGCGCCTCGCCATGGAGGCGCTGCCGGTCCTGATGCGCGACGCGGGCGTGCCGCTGGAGGTCATCGCCTGGGGTGCCCTTGGCCGGGCTTCCGTGGATCCTCAAGCTGTTCTGGGCCCCGCTGGTCGAGAACCGGGGCAGCGCCAGGCTGGGGCAGCGGCGCGGCTGGCTGCTCTGGATGCAGGCGATCCTGATGGCGACGCTGATAGGCATCGGGGTCATTCCGCTCAGCGGCACGGGGATATGGATCGCCCTTACAGTGCTGACGCTTGGCGGCATCGCCAGCGCCACGCAGGACACCGCGACCGACGGCATGGTGGCGGAAAGCCTGCGCGATGCGGGTCTTGCCCATGCCAATGCCCTTCAGGTCGGCGGGCTGATGGCGGGGTTCCTCATCGGCGGTGCGGGCACGCTGGTCATGTATGGGACGCTTGGCCAACTGGCGACCATGGCGGTTCCGGCGCTGGTTCCGGCCGCGAGCCTTGTCATGGCCTGGCACTGGCGCGAGGCGGCCCCCGCCGTACCCCCCCCTTGCCTGGACCTTCCGGCGCAAGGGCATCTGGCGGATGCTGGGCCTGGCCGTGGTCTTCGGCGGCGCCCATGCGGGCGGGCTCAGCGTCAGCCGCGTCATGCTGATCGACCAGGGCTGGACACCGACCGAGACCGGGCTGATGGCGACGGTCTCGGGCCTGGTCCTCGTGCTGGTGGGCAGCCCGCTCGGCAGTTCCCTGGCCGCGCGCAGCCGCCTGCTGACCATCGCGGGCGGCATGGTGCTGGCGGCGGTCTCCTTCGGCCTGCTGGCGGCGATCGGCACCGGCGCATGGCCTGCGAGCTGGGGCAATGTGCTGGCCGCGACCTCGGTCCTGTCGGTGGCGAGCGGGCTGATCGCGGTCGCGGCATTCACGCTGCTGATGGCGTTCGGCGGCGAGGGACATCAGGCCGGAACCGACGTGACGGTCCTGCAAAGCGCCAGCCTGGTCGGCGAGATGCTCTTCGCAGGCCTTGCGGTCTGGTGCGCCGGGGCCTTCGGCTATGGCCCGAGTCTGACCGTAGCGGCGGTCGTCATCGGACTGCTGGCGGTTCTGGTCGCGCTGTCCGCGCGCGGAGCGCCGGCATGAGTCCCGGCTTCGTCGATCGCGTGGCGCGACGCCCCTCGGGCTGGCTCGGGCGGTTGATCTACCGCTATCCGCTGGGCGAAAAGCCGTGTTTCGACCTGGCGCTGCGCGAACTCGGGCCCCGGGCCGGGGATCACATCCTGGAGGTCGGCTGCGGTGGCGGCGTCTTCCTGCGCCGCGCGCTGACCTCGGGCTGCCGCGCGACCGGGGGGAATCACAGCCCGGACATGCTGGCGGCCAGCACGCGGCTCAATGCGCGCGCACTGCGCGAGCGCAGGTTGGTCCTGCACCGGGCGGATGCGGCGGCGCTGCCCGTGACGAAGGACGCTTTCGACAAGGCCTATTGCCTGAACGCCTTTTTCTTCTTTCCCGATCCCCATGAGGCCGTCAGGGAAATGGCCCGGCCTTGCGGCCGGGCGGCGCCCTGGCCATCGTCACCGCCCCACCCGAGCTCGCTCTCCTGACCCGCCGCTTCTCGGCCGCGATGGCCGAGGCGATGCGATTTCACCCGCCCGAGGCGCTGGCGGCGCTTTGCGAAACCGCCGGATTGCGGCCCCGCCCGGCAAGGAACGCTGTTACCCACGCGCGCCTCGATATCAAGCCTGCGGCGCCGTCACCGCCCCGATGTCGCGACGCTTTCAGCCGCCTGCTATAGATCGATCTTGAGTTGATCTGTCAGAATCAGACCCGCCGCGCCGCCCAGGGTGACTTCCTTTTCATTCTGGCCCAGGGTGATCTGAATATCGCTCACCGCCAGAGACAGGTCGCACACCGCCCGCACCAGCATCTTTCGAAGCAGCGCACCGCCGAATGCCGCACCGCCATAGATGATGTAACCGGGCTCTGTTTCACGAATTTCGTGAGGGATTCATCTATTGAATCCAACGTTATAACTGCCTGTCATGAGCAGACCTCTCCCCCCGACTTACAAGACCCTGAACTGGCCGCATACAACAAGGCGCTCAAGCGTCTTGGCTCGCTGACGCTCTGGTTCGCGCCCGCGATGACCTGGGAGGGAGCGCCGAGCGGCAAGCGCGGCCGTCAGCAGAGTTATAGCGACACCGCGATCCAGACCTGTCTGACGATGGAAGTGCTGTTCGGCATGGCGCTCAGGCAGACGATCGGGTTCGTCGAAAGCCTCCTGCGCCTGATCGGCCTGGACTGGGCCATGCCCGACTTCAGCGCGCTTTCTCGACGGCAGAAGACATTGAAAGTGAACTTTTCCCTATCGCGGATCGGACGGCCCGCTGCGCATGCAGGTCGACAGCACTGGGATCAGGGTCGAGGGCGAAGGGGAGTGGAATGCCCGCAAGCACGGCGGCCCAAAGCGCAGGGTCTGGCGCAAGATCCACATCGGCATCGACGAGGAAACCCTGGAAATCCGGGCCGCGGAGTTCACCACCAGCGAAATGGGTGATGCGCCCATGCTGGCCGAACTTCTCGACCAGACCCTTCCCAACCAAGAGATCGGCAGCGTCACAGCCAATGGCGCCCGCGGTGCTGCTGCCATCATTCCGCCCCGAAAGAACGCCAAATTCTGGAAGGCCGACACCCCGGGCGCAATCGCCCGAAACGAAATACCGCGGATATCGAAACGCGTCGGGCGGGCCATCTGGCGACGATGGAGCGGATACCACCGCCGAAACCGCATCGAGACCAAGATGCATTGCGTCAAGCTGCTCGGGCAGTGTCTGGCCGCGCGGGACTTCGACCGTCAGGTCGCGCAGTTCCAGGTCCGTGTCGCCGTCCTGAACGGCTTTACGGCGCTCGGAACACCCATCACTGAGGCGGCAGAATAAGTCTGCCCGGGCACAAGGGAGGCTACCACCTTCGGCCGATCTGGGCAACACAGCCGGTCTGGATCAACACGCAAGATCCTCTGTCGGCAGAGCAAGTGCCAATGACCGGGATGGTGGAACTACCTCATGAAAAACATGAGGTTGATCGGAAGAGGGGCAAAGGGTTTGCCGATCCGTTGCGTCACCGCTCTGCCGCCCAAACGGGCTCCGTCAGGATTCCGGACCTGCGTTGAACAGCCGCGTCCACATAAGCGCAAGACAGTGTCGCCGCCCTGAGGGGCGCCCGGCGATGGCATGGGCGCAGTCAATGGAGCCGGGGCCTGCCAAGTCGCGCGCGCCCCATGAAAAAGCCCCGCCATCAAGGCGGGGCCTTCAATTCGGGCACAGGGCTCGGCTCAGGCGGCCAGCGCGTCGCGGGCCTTGCCTGCGATGGCGTTGAACGCATCGGGCTCATGCACGGCGAGATCGGCCAGAACCTTGCGGTCCACCTCGATCCCCGCCTTGGACAGACCGTCGATCAGGCGCGAATAGGTGAAGGCCGGGTCGAACAGGCGCACGGCCGCGTTGATGCGCTGGATCCAGAGCGCGCGGAACGAACGCTTTTTCGCCTTGCGGTCGCGGGTCGCATATTGGTTGGCCTTGTCGACTGCCTGGGTGGCGGTGCGGAAATTCGTCGAACGGGCGGCGTAATAGCCCTTGGCGGCCTTGATCACCTTGCGGTGACGGGCGTGGGTGACCTTGCCGGATTTGACGCGGGACATGTTTCGCTCTCCTTACCGGTTGTAGGGCATGTATTTCTTGACGATGCCCTCATCGGCATCCGAGAGGATCATGGTCCCGGTCGCCTGACGGATGAACTTCGTCGAACGTTTGATCATGCCGTGGCGCTTGCCGGCCACACCGGCCTTCACCCGCCCCGAGGCGGTGAAGGAGAACCGCTTCTTGGCAGCGGATTTGGTCTTCATCTTGGGCATTTTACACTCCAGTGTTTCGCGCGCGGATAGGCATGCCACATTCGCCGTCCGCGCGGTTCTTTCCGAAGCCGATCCTATAGGGGCGGGACGCGCGAAGGGCAAGAGCGAATCCGCCCGCCTCAGCGCAGGATGCGGCCAAGTGTCGAAAGCATCGCCTCCGGCACATCGTCCAGGGCATAGCCGCCGGGCTTTTGCACGAAAGCCGCCACGACCAGCGCCATCGCCGCCAGAATCATGATCGCACCGACCCTTGGCGCGCGCCCCTCGACCCAGGCCGCCATCAGCGAGGGCAGGCTGAACACGCCCAGCACGATACCCACGGTCAGGAAAATGTCGGGATCCATCCCAGCCCTTCGCCTCCGCGCCGCCCGCCCGCCCGCCCGCCCGCAAGCGGAGACCAAGGTTAACCGGGGTCCACCTTGGAGATCAACCGCTCGTCGCAGGGGGCGACACGCAGGATGTTCGTCGTGCCCTGAACGTTGAATGGAACGCCCGCCGTCACCACGATCTGGTCGGCCTCGGTCGCGAAACCATCGGCCCGGGCGGCGCGGATCGCCGAAAGGACGGCGCCCTTGAACCGCTCCTGCTCGGGCGTGACCACGCCGTGGACGCCCCAGGTCAGCGCCAGCCGCCGCGCGGTCGCGACCAGCGGCGTCAGCGCGATCACCGGCACATGCGGCCGCTCGCGCGCGACAAGGCTGACGGTGGCGCCGGACTGGCTGAAGACGGCGATGGCCTTGATGTCGGTCGCCTCGGCGATCTCGCGCGCGGCGGCGACGATGCCGTCGGCAACGGTCTCGCGCTTGACCTGACGGCTGGCGTCGATCACCGCGATATAGGTCGGATCGCTTTCGACCGAGCGGGCGACATTGTCCATCGTCGTCACCGCCTCGACCGGGAACTTGCCCGCCGCCGATTCGGCGGAAAGCATCACCGCATCGGCGCCCTCGTAGATCGCGGTGGCGACGTCCGAGACCTCGGCCCGGGTGGGCATCGGATTCTCGATCATCGATTCCAGCATCTGGGTCGCCACGATCACGGGCTTGGCGGCGGCGCGCGCCTTGCGCACCAACTGCTTCTGGATCGGCGGCACGGAATGGACCGGCAGTTCCACCCCCAGATCGCCGCGCGCGACCATGATCCCGTCCGAGACCCTGAGGATCGCGTCATAGGCCTTCACCGCCGCGGGCTTTTCGATCTTCGACAGGATCGCTGCGCGGCCCCGGGCCAGGGCGCGGGCCTCGGCCACGTCCTCGGGGCGCTGCACGAAGGACAAGGCCAGCCAGTCCACCCCCAGATCGCAGACGAATTCCAGGTCCGCCCGGTCCTTTTCCGACAGCGCCGCAAGCGGCAGCACCACGTCGGGCACGTTCACGCCCTTGCGGTTCGAGATGGTGCCGCCCACCGTCACCACGCAATCGGCGAAATCGGGGCCGCAGCTTTCGACCTTCAGCGCGATCTTGCCGTCATTGACCAGCAGCGCGGCGCCCGGCTCGAGCGCGGCGAAAATCTCGGGATGGGGCAGTTGCACGCGGGACACGTCCCCCGGCGCCTTGTCCAGATCGAGGCGGAACCTCGCGCCCTCGACCAGTTCCTCGGCGCCGTTGGCGAAGGCGCCCACCCGCAGCTTCGGACCCTGGAGATCGGCCAGGATGCCGATCGGGCGGCCCAAGTCGCGCTCAACTTCGCGGATGATGCCGTGCCTTTCGCGGATGTCGTCATGGGTGCCGTGGCTCATGTTCAGGCGGAACACATCGGCCCCGGCCACGAACAATTCGCAGATCATGTCATAGGTGCTGGAAGCCGGACCCAGCGTTGCAACGATCTTCACACTGCGATGGCGGCGCATGCCATCCTCCTTCGACTTGTGCTGTTGCCTTCCGGCCTCTTGGCCTTATGGCGCAAAGCATATGGTGCCGCAACAGAACGATTTGTGACGCCGGGCGGGCGGCCGCCCAGATCCGGGCCCGAACGGCGCGAAAAGACGCAAGCCCGGGGCGCGGCGACGGAAAAGGCGGCATCGGCGCCATCCATCCGCCGCGCCGCCCCCGGGCAAAGCATGGACGCCACCGCCGCGATGTTCTACCCCGATGGCAAGACCATCGCGGCACGGAGCCCCCTCAATGGCATTCCACATCGAAGGCGCGGACCGTCCGGGCCGGTGGCTGGTCACCTGCGACCATGCCACCAACCGCGTGCCCGACTGGGTGAACGGCGGCGACCTGGGCCTTGCGCCCCGGGACATGAACCGCCACATCGCCTTCGATCCGGGCGCGCGGGGGGTGGCGCGCGCGCTCGGACATCTGCTCGACAGCCCGGTGATCGCCTCGGATTTCTCGCGCCTGGTGATCGACCCCAACCGGGGCGAGGACGACCCCACGCTGGTCATGCGGATCTACGACGGCTCGGTCGTTCCGGCGAACCGCCGCATCACCGCCGCCGGGATCGAAGAGCGGATGGCGCGGCTCTACCGGCCCTATCACGCCGCCTATGCGGAACTGGCCGCGCGCCGCCCCGACACGGTGATCCTGGCCATCCACAGCTTCACGCCCGAGCTGCGGGGCCACGCGCCCCGGCCCTGGCATGTCGGGATCCTGCATTCGCATCTGGACGGGCGGCTGTCGCGCCCGCTGATCGCGCGGCTGCGGGCCGAGCCGGACCTTTGCATCGGCGACAACGAACCCTACAGCGGCCATCTTCCCGGCGATGCCGTCGACCGGCACGCCCTTGCCGCCGGGCGCCTGAACACGCTGGTCGAGATCCGCAACGACCTGATCGCCGATGACGCCGCCCAGACCGCCTGGGCGGGCCGGCTCGCGCCCTTGCTGACCGCCGCATTGAAAGAGGCCGACCATGGATGACCAGACCCGCACCCAGCTTGAGGCCGCGACCTTCCGCGCGCTGATGCACCATCTGCTGGAAAAGCGCCCCGATGTGCAGAACATCGACCTGATGAACCTGGCCGGGTTCTGCCGCAACTGCCTGAGCCGCTGGTATCAGGAAGCCGCAGATGCACACGGCATCCCGCTTTCGAAGGAGGAGGCGCGCGAGACGGTCTATGGCATGCCCTATGCCGAATGGGTCGCCCGCCACCAGACCGAGGCCAGCGCCGCGCAACAGGCGGCTTTCGCGAAATCCTTCGCCGAGAATGTCGGAGCACCGGCTGTCCGTGCGCCCGATCTCGTGGCCCCGGATGCCAATGTCCTAGACGCCAGCGCCCTGGATGCCGACGCCCATGAGGACGCCGACCCGAATATCGGCACCCGGGATGCCGAAGCCCAGGCCGCCGCCAAGGATGCGCCCCCCGCATATGGTTCCCCCGGGGCAACCGGATCGGACGGCAGCTCCACCAGCGACCCCAGCCCCGGGAACAAGGGCTGAGACCCGAGCCCGCGCGACACCCCCTTTCCAGAGCAACGGCAGAACGATTCGCGCCCGGGATCCGGCCGACCCGACAACCCCCGAAGGCCCGTTTCCAGAACCCGGAATTGGGCAGCCAACCCGGATGGATTGCAACCAAGACTGGAAACAATGCCCCGGCCTTTTCACCATCTTTCACCCGCAAGATTGACAAACCGTTAACGCCGACCTCAGGTGACTTGGGATGCTGCGATTTTCCCCGCAAAGGGGATCCGGTCGCATACCCCCGCCGATGGGATTCGGCCTGTTCAGCCCGTTGAAGATTTGGAGAGTTCAGGTGGAACTGTTATTTTTCATGCCGCTGCTTCTGGGGCTTGGCCTTGTCGCCGCCCTTGTCGGAGATGACGACGACGACGAAGATTCCGGCGGCGAAGAACAGACCGGCATCACCGGGACCGAATCCGCCGACAGCCTGCTGGGCACCGAGGGGCCCGACCGGATCTTCGGCCTGGGCGGTGACGACATCATCGGCGGCCTGGGCGGCGACGACCATATCGACGCGGGCCCCGGCAACGACATCGTCGATGGCGGCGCGGGCGACGATACCATCCGCGGCGATCTGGGCGACGACTGGATCGGCGGCGGTGTCGGCGACGACAACATCTTCGGCGGCGCGGGCAACGACACCGTCTTCGTCGGCCCCGAGGAGGGCGGCGACCGGATCTTCCTGGGCGACGGCTCGGACATCCTCGATGCCTCGGGCGCCACGGACGACCTGTTTGCCCGTGGCGGTGCCGGACGCGACATCATGCACAGCGGCATCGGCGACGACACGCTTTACGGCGATGCGGGCAGTGACGCGCTGCGCTCGGCAGGCGGATCGGACGTGATGTATGGCGGATCGGGCAACGACTATCTGCGGGCCGTGGACAGCCTCCCCGGCGCCGTCGGATCCGACGCGCTCTATGGCGGCGCGGGCAACGACCGGCTGACCGGCGATGGCGGCGACATCCTGACCGGCGGCACCGGCCACGACATCTTCGAGAAGGATTATCGCGGCCTTGGCGAAGGCGTGATGACCGTCACCGACTTCGACCCGGCCGAGGACCGGCTGGAAATCTATGTCGAGGGCGGGCCGGAGCTGCCCGAAGTCACCCTGCGCGTGGACGGAGACCATACCATCGTCACGGTGAACGGCGTGGACGAGGTGCTGTTGCAGGCGATCCAGCCCGGCGCGCTGGACGCGGACGCCTTCATCGTCCACCGGGTGCCCCTGGCGGCCGAGGCGGCGACCGCCGCGCCCTGATCCCGGGCGCGGAGATTTCCATCGGCATTTCCATCAACAAGGCCCCGCCCCCTCGGCGGGGCCTTTCGCGTCACAGCCCCAGCGCGCGCAGACCCGCCGCCACCGCCACCCCGGCCACCGCCGCCATGACGTCGTTGCGGGTGGCAAACGACAGCGCCACGGCCGAGCCCAGCGCAAGCGCCTCGACCAACCCGCCCGCGGCCAGCGCCAGCGCGGTGATCCCGGCCATGACCGACAGGGGCGTCGCCCGCAACGCCGCATCCAGCCGTGCCGAAGGCGGCAGGAACCGCATCGCCAGGTAACCGGCAAGGCGGCAGGTCATTGCGGCCCCGAACGCCACCGCCAGCAGCGCCCAGATCGGCGGAGTCATCGCGCCCCCTCCGCCTTACCGCCCGCCGTCAGCGCGGCGAAGGCCGCCCCCGCCACGCCCGAGGCGATGATCCCCCAGGCCGGGCCGAAGACCCAGGCCGCCAGCAGCGCCGCCCCCGCGCCCACCACGACCGGCATCAGCGACGCCCGCCCCTTCATCATCACCGCCGTCATCGCCGCCGCAAAACAGGGCAGCATCAGATCCGCTCCGAAGGCGCGCGGATCGGGCAGGCTGGCGCCAAAGACCACGCCGATCAGCGTGCCGACCAGCCAGACCGCGATCAGCGGCGCGCCGGTTCCCGCCAGATAGGCGCGGTCGGCCTCGCCCCGCTCGATCGCCCGCATGGTGGCGATCCAGTTGGCATCCCCCAGCAGCAGCAGGCTCGAAAGCGCGCGCCCCGGTCCCGCCGCGCTCAGCCAGGGCTGCAGGGTCGCGCCAAAGATCAGATAGCGCGCATTGATCACCAGAATCGTCAGCGCCAGCGTCGAAAACGTCACATTCCCGGTCTGGATCAGGCTGACCGCCGCAAGCTGCGCCGAGCCCGAGAAGATCCCACCGCTCATCGCCATGGCCCAGCCCCAGCCGATCCCGGCCTGGGCGGCGACCAGCCCGAAGGCCAGGCCATAGACCAGGATCGGAAAGGCCAGCGCCATGCCCAAGCGCAACCCGCGCCGGAATCCAGCGCGGGTGAAGACGGCCGGGACGGGATCGGGCCCTCGCATCGCGGATCAGATCGCGGCCTTGCGCCCCTCTTCGATGTAAAGCTCGCGCAGGCGGGCCGCGATCGGGCCGGGCACGCCCGCGCCGACCTTCACGCCGTCGATCTCCACCACAGGGGTGACGAAGGTCGAGGCGCCGGTGATGAAGGCCTCGTCCGCGGCCTGCGCCTCGGCGATGGTGAAATTGCGCTCGACGATCTCGAACTGCGCCTCGGCGGCATATTTCAGCAGCGCAGCGCGGGTGATCCCGTGCAGGATGTCGTTCGACAGCGCCCGGGTGATGATCTTGCCGTCCTTGACGATATAGGCGTTGTTCGCGGTGCCTTCGGTGACGAACCCGTCCTCGACCAGCCAGCCGTCATCGGCGCCCGCCTTCTTCGCCGCCATCTTCGCCATCGAGGGCCACAGCAGTTGCACCGTCTTGATGTCGCGCCGCCCCCAGCGGATGTCGGGGACCGAGATCACCTTGATCCCCGTCGCGGCCTTGGGGCTTTCCACCAGGTTCGCAGTCTGGGTGTAGAGAACCACGGTCGGCGCCACATCCTCGGCCGGGAAAAGGAAGTCGCGATCCCCCGCATTCCCGCGCGAGATCTGAAGATAGACCAGCCCCTCGACCAGATCGTTGCGCGCCAGCAGCTCTCGGTGAATCGCCAGAAGCTCTTCGCGCGTGAGCGGCGCCTTGATCGACAGCTCGCCCAGCGAGCGGGCCAGCCGCGCAACATGGCCCTCGAAGTCGATCAGCTTGCCGCCGCCGACCGAGGTAACCTCATAGACCGCATCCGCGAAAACGAACCCCCGGTCGAAGATCGAGATCTTCGCCTCGGCCTCAGGCAGATATTCCCCGTTCAGATAGACGATGCGGCTCATGCTGGCTCTCCAGTTGCGGATGATCGGTTTCTTTGCCGATCCGCGCGCGCGGTCAAGGCCGGATCGCAGCAGGCCTCAGCCCCAAAGCGAGGGTTCGGGCGGGTGGACGCCCGCCTCGTCATAGGAAAGCGCGGCGGGCCGGTCCTCGGCCAGCAGAAGCGGCCCGTCCAGATCGACGAAATCGGCCCCCTGCGCCACCAGAACCGCCGGCGCCATCGCAAGCGAGGAACCGACCATGCAGCCGACCATCACGCCATAGCCCGCGGCCCGCGCGGCATCGCGCAAGGCCAGCGCCTCGGTCAGCCCCCCGGTCTTGTCCAGCTTGATGTTCACCACGTCATACTTGCCGCGCAGATCGCCCAGGCTGGCGCGGTCATGACAGGATTCGTCGGCGCAGACCGGCAACGGGCGGGCGATTTCGGCCAGCATCCCGTCTGCGCCCGCAGGCAGCGGCTGTTCGACCAGCGCCACCCCCATCCGCACCAGATGCGGCGCAAGCTCGGAATAGACCTCGGCCGTCCAGCCCTCATTGGCATCGACGATGATCCGGGTCGCGGGCGCCCCCGCCCGCACCGCCTCCAGCCGGGGCATGTCGTCGGGCGTGCCGAGCTTGATCTTCAGAAGCGGCCGCCAGGCATGTTTCGCCGCCTGCGCCCGCATCGCCTCGGGCGTGTCGAGCGACAGCGTATAGGCCGTCACCATCGGCACCGGCGCCGTCAGCCCGGCCAGATCCCAGGCCCGCCGCCCGGCCGCCTTGGCCTCAAGATCCCACAGCGCGCAATCCACCGCATTGCGCGCCGCACCCGCGGGCAATGCGCGCTGCAGCCCGGCCCGGGTGATCCCCGGCGCCAGCCCCTCGATCTGCGCGGCGACGCTTTCCAGCGTCTCGCCATAGCGCGCATAGGGCACGCATTCGCCCCATCCCTGCGCGCCCCCGCGCGCGATCCGCGCCGTCAGCACCTTGGCCTCGGTCCGGCTCCCGCGTGAGATGGTGAAGACCTGCGCCAGTCGGAATACATCCGGGGTTACCGTGATCATGCCTGCTCCCTGAAGGAAAACCCCTTCATCTTGGCTGAAATATCCTCGGGGGGTGAGCCCCGGAGGGGCGAGGGGGGCGGAAAGCCCCCCTGCTCCGACATCAGATCGCCGCCAGCGCATCCACCAGCTTCGCCGCGCCGAAACGGAACGGATCGGTCGCGGGCAGGCCCAGCCGGGCCTCGACATCGGCCAGAAGCGCCTGCGCCTCCTCCTGGGGCAGATGCTGGGTGTTGATCGCATAGCCCGCGACCACGCAGGCCGGATTGACCACCCGCGCCAGCGCCAGCGCGGTATCGCGCACCTGTTCCAGCGTCGGCAGGGCGTAATCGGGCAGGCCGCGCATATGCGGGCGGGTCGGCTCATGGCAGACCACCAGCGCATCGGGCTGGCCGCCATGGATCAGCGCCAGGGTCACCCCCGAATAGCTGACATGGAAAAGCGAGCCCTGGCCCTCGATCAGATCCCAATGCCCGGCATCGTTGTCGGGCGTCAGCCATTCGACGGATCCGGCCATGAAATCGGCGACCACCGCATCCAGCGGCACGCCGTCGCCGGTGATCAGGATGCCGGTCTGGCCGGTGGCGCGGAACGTGGCCTTCAGCCCCCGCGCGCGCATCTCCTTCTCGACGCAAAGCGCGGTATACATCTTGCCGACCGAGCAATCGGTGCCGACCGCCAGCATCCTCTTGCCCGTGCGCTTCTTGCCGTTGGCGATCGGGTAATCCACCTCGGGGACGCGAACGTCGTGCAGGGCCCGGCCGGTGGCGCGGGCAACGGCGGCCAGGTCCTCTTCGTCGCGCAACAGGTTGTGCAGGCCCGAGGCCAGATCGAATCCCTCCTCCAGCGCCGCGATCAGCACCTTCTTCCAGGCCGGGCTGATCACGCCGCCCCGGTTCGCCACGCCGATCACCAGCGTCTTGACCCCCTTCGCCCTGGCCTCGGCCAGCGTCAGGTCGGGCAGGCCCATGTCGGCCTTGCAGCCCTCCATGCGAAACTGGCCGATGGCGAATTCCGGGCGCCAATCCTTGATCCCCTGGGCCACCTTGGCGGCAAGCTGGTCCGGCGCATCGCCGAGAAACAGAAGATATGGCGTTTCGATCATGATGGCCCCCGGATTGCATTTGCAGCAATCTGCTTCGTCTTGATTGAAGAGTCTCACGAAATCTTCGTGCCGCGAAGCCGTTGAATCGAAGATACTTCGACTATATTTGATTAATGTGATACTTTCTTCGATCACTATTACGATTAATATTTAATCATTCCAAGGATGCGGAGAAAACCGAAGAAATCTGCGGATGCTTGAGCGCCCGCGCCTCGGGGTTGCAAACCGATCAGCAATATTATATCGCAGAGACTAATCCGCACGAAACATGATTGCCGACACACCACCGATGAGCTTCCGCCCGCAACCTCCCGCCCCCGCCCGGCCCAATCGCTGCCAACTGTTCGGGCCCGGCTCGCGTCCGGCGCTGTTTGCCAAGATGGCGGCCTCCGGGGCGGATGTGATCAACCTCGACCTTGAGGATTCGGTCGCGCCCGGCGACAAGGACCAGGCCCGCGCCAATATCATCGAGGCGATCGGCGCCATCGACTGGGGCCGCAAGACGCTTTCGGTGCGGATCAACGGGCTCGACACCCCATGGTGGTATCGCGACGTGGTGGACCTGCTGGAACAGGCCGGGGACCGGCTGGACCAGATCATGATCCCCAAGGTCGGCTGCGCGGCGGATGTCTATGCCGTGGACGCGCTGGTGACGGGGGTCGAGCGCGCCAGGGCACGCCAGAAGCCGATCAGCCTTGAGGTGATCATCGAAACCGCCGCCGGGATCGCCCATGTCGAGGAAATCGCCGCCTCAAGCCCCCGGCTTCAGGCGATGAGCCTGGGCGCCGCCGATTTCGCCGCCTCGATGGGCATGGCGACGACCGGCATCGGCGGCACCCAGGAAAACTACTACATGCACCGCGAGGGCCGAAGATACTGGGCCGATCCCTGGCACTGGGCCCAGGCCGCCATCGTCGCCGCCTGCCGCACCCATGGCGTGCTGCCGGTCGACGGGCCCTTCGGCGATTTCTCGGATGACGAGGGCTTCCGCGCCCAGGCCCTGCGCTCGGCCACGCTGGGCATGGTCGGCAAATGGGCGATCCATCCCAAACAGGTCGCGCTCGCGAACGAGGTCTTCACCCCCTCCGACGCGGCGGTCGCCGAGGCGCGCGAGATCCTGGCCGCGATGGAGGCCGCGAAAGCCTCGGGCCAGGGCGCCGTGACCTGGAAGGGGCGGCTGATCGACATCGCCTCGATGCGACAGGCCGAAGTGGTGGTGCGGCAGGCCGAACTTATCGCTTCCGGTTGAATTGAATCGTTGACACAATGCTGTGACTTTGTGCAAGCTTCACGCAATCCAGTCATGGTTTTGGGCAATCTGTTAACGCTACACCCGCGCCGCGATCCAGGGGAGAGGAGGCCCCTCGCGGCAAAAGGGGAGGACGCGCACCCCGTGGCGTAAGCTGCGGGGTGTTGCTGTTTCCGGGGCCGGGCCGAACCCGCTGGCCGCCGCCCCGCACCGGCCCCCGCACCGATTTCCCGCAGGCCCGAGTTGCACTTTTGCCAAGCGCCCGCCATATAGGGGCCGGTCAGACAGGGTTGGACGCGCATGATCTATCTCGATTTCGAAAAGCCCCTCGCGGAAATCGAAGGCAAGGCCGGAGAGCTTCGCGCCCTCGGCCGTTCGGACAACGGGATGGATGTCTCGAAAGAGGCCGAGGCCCTGGACCGCAAGGCCGAAACCGCGCTGCGCGATCTTTATCGCAACCTGACCGCCTGGCAGAAATGCCAGGTCGCGCGCCACCCCGACCGGCCGCATTGCAAGGATTACATCGAGGCGCTGTTCTCCGAATACACGCCCCTTGCGGGCGACCGCGCCTTTGCCGACGACCATGCAGTGATGGGCGGGCTGGCGCGCATCGCCGACCGCCCGGTGGTGGTGATCGGCCATGAAAAGGGCAACGACACCAAATCGCGGATCGAGCGGAATTTCGGCATGGCCCGCCCCGAGGGCTATCGCAAGGCGATCCGGCTGATGGAACTGGCCGACCGTTTCCGCCTGCCGGTGATCACCCTGGTCGACACCCCCGGCGCCTATCCCGGCAAGGGGGCCGAGGAACGCGGCCAGGCCGAGGCCATCGCGCGCTCGACCGAAACCTGCCTGTCGCTGGGCGTGCCGCTGATCTCGGTCATCATCGGCGAGGGCGGCTCGGGCGGCGCCGTGGCCTTCGCCACCGCCAACCGCGTCGCCATGCTGGAACATTCCGTCTATTCGGTGATCTCGCCCGAGGGCTGCGCCTCGATCCTGTGGAAGGATGCCGAGAAGATGCGCGAGGCCGCCGAAGCCCTGCGCCTGACCGCGCAGGACCTGCAGAAGCTGGGCGTGGTGGACCGCATCGTCAAGGAGCCCGTCGGCGGCGCGCAGCGCGGCAAGGCCGAGGCGATCGAGGCCGTCGGCAAGGCGATTGAGATCATGCTCAACGAATTGTCGTCGAAAAAGCCCGAGGCGCTGATCCGCGACCGGCGCAACAAGTTCCTCGACATGGGGTCGAAGGGCCTGGCGGCGTGACCCGCCCCGGCTGGCCCGCGCTGCTGGCCGGGCTGGCGGTCGGCCTGTGCGCGGGCGCGGCACCGGCCGGAACGCTCGAAGGCCATCTGGTCACCTTCCACGTCATGACCTGGGACGATCCCGAGGCGCTGATCTTCGATTCGAAAGGCCGCACCGTCGTCGTCGACGCCCGGCAGGAATTCGGGCTGGAACCCGAGGGGCTGGTCCCCGGCTTCGACATCGTGCCCGCCCAGGTCGAAATCGGCCCGACCCGGGTCGAGGTCGGCTATGACGACGGCATATCGGGCCGGTTCTACGATTCCGTCTTCAACGGCTATGTGCTGCGCTTCGAGGCGCAATGCGCCCTGTTCGAAAGCCATCGCATCGACGCCGATGCCACCACCATGCCCCTGACCGAGGCCCATGTCTTCACCCGGGGCAATGCGCTTTACATCAATGTCGCCGATATGGACTACGGTCCCGAGGCCCGGCTGGCGATCGAGATGGAAGTGGCGGACTGCCCGCTCAGCTAAGCTGTTCGGGCGGCGCGAATCCGGCCTCGGCCATCAGGTCGTCCGAGCGGGTCTCGATCTCCCGCCCGATCCGCGCCATGAACTCCGGCACCGCAAGGCCCGGCGCGATCGCGGGCAGGAATTCGACCACCGCGGTGCCCGGACGGCGCAGGATGCCGCGCTTGGGCCAGAACAGGCCGACATTGGTCGCCACCGGCACGCAGGGCTGGCCAAGCTGTTCCTGGATCAGCCCGATCCCGACCTTGTAAGGCGCCCTGACGCCGGGAGGGACCCGCGTGCCCTGGGGATAGATCACAAGCTGTCCCGGCTCGGCCGCGCCGCGCGCCACATCGGCCTTCATCTTCGCGATGGCCGCGCCGCGCTTGCCGCGATCGACCGGGATGCAGCCGATCCGCAGCGCATACTGGCCCAGGAAGGGCGCATAGACCAGTTCGCGCTTCATGATGAATTTCGCCCGCGGCAAAGCGGCGAAAAGCACCAGGATGTCGAAGAAACTCTGGTGCTTGGCGGCGATCAGCACCTCGCCCTGCGGCACCTCGCCCCGCACCTCGGCGCGCAGGCCGCACAGAAGGCGCGCGCTGAAACAGACCCAGCGGGCGTAAAGGCGGCAGGCAAAGCGCGCGCCCCGGCGCGACACCAGCGCCCAGGGGAAGAACACCAGCGCGATCACCGCCATGGCCAGATACATCTGGATGACGAAGACCAGCGACATCAGCCAGCGCAAGGCGATCATGTCAGCTCCCTCAGCTTGTTCAGCGCCGCCCTGCGGGTGGCAAGAAAGGCGACGCCCCCGGCCAGCGGCGGCAGCAGGAAGGGCAGAAGCCAGCCCGCCCCGGCAAAGCCCAGCCCGGTCAGGAAGCCCCCGGCCGCATCCGCGCTTGGCAGCAGAAAGACGCAGACCATCCCCGCCAGCGCCCCCGCCGCCGCGCCCGCCAGCGCGCGCAGGGTAAAGCGGCGCACGAAGGCGCGGGCGATATAGGCATCCTTCGCGCCCACCAGCCGCAGCACCCGGATCACCTGCGCATTCGCGGCCAGCGCGGCATTCGCGGCCAGCGTCACCATCGCGGCCATGGCCGAACCGATCAGCAGGATGGATAGCCAGCCCAAGAGGCGCAGGCGCCCGGCGGCCTCTGCCAGGGGGCGGCGCCAGCGGGTGTGATCGTCCAGCACCGCGCCGGGGGCCTCGGCGCTCAGCCGCTGGCGCAGGCCCTCGGAATCGTAGCCCGAGGCATCCTCGGTGATCTCGATCAGCCGGGGCAGCGGCAGGTCCGCGACCGGCAGTTCGGGGCCGAACCAGGGCTCCAGCAGGGCAAGGTTCTCGGCATCGGTCAGGGCACGCGCGCGCTCGATCCCCGGCGTGGTCGCCAGAAGCGCCAGAACCGCTTCGGTCTGCACCTGCATCTGCTCGGGCGGGGCGGAAAGCCGGATCGTCGCCGTGCGCGCCAAGGCGTCCGACCAGCGGTCCGCCAGCCGCCCGGCGGCCAGCGAAAGCGCCAGCGCGAAGACGCAAAGGAAGGCCATCGCCCCCGAGGTGAAGCCGGTCAGCCAGGCGCTGTGGCCCGAGGGCGGCACCACCCGGTCGGCCTGGGGGTCGGGGCGCAGGAAGGCCAGCACCGCCGCGATCATCTGCGAGGGCCGCATCATAGATCCGCCCCCGCAAGCTGGATCCGGCGCCGCGCGATCCGCAGCACCCGCGCGGGCACCTGGTTCTTGGCCTGGCGGATCAGGTTCAGATCGTGGGTGGCGACCAGGATGGTCTTGCCCATCCGGTTCAGCTCGACCAGCAGCGTCAGAAGCCGCAGCGACATTTCCCAGTCGACATTGCCGGTGGGCTCGTCCGCGATGATCACATCGGGGCCCATGATCACCGCCCTCGCCAGCGCCGCGCGCTGACGCTCGCCCCCGGAAAGCGAGGGCGGCAGCGCCTGGGACAGATGGTTCAGCCCGACCCAGCCCAGCAGGTCCTCAAGATCGCGCCGGTCACCCCGGCGCCCGGAAACCGCAAGCGGAAGCTGCACATTGGCCGCCAGCGGCAGGTGATCGAGGAATTGCACATCCTGATGCACCACCCCGATCCTGCGCCGCACCAGCGCCACATCGTCGCGGCCAAGCGCGCGCACCTCGCGCTCGAAGATCGTGACATGGCCCGCGGTCGGCAAAAGCTCGGCATAGGCCATCTTCAGGAAGGTGGTCTTGCCCGAGCCTGAAGGCCCGGTCAGAAAGTGGAAAGAGCCCGGCGCAAGCCGCAGGGACACCTCGGAAAGCAGCTCGCCCCCGCCATAGTTGTAGGCCGCATTCTCGAAGGCAATCACCGCTTGCATCCTCTCCGCGCCCCAGGGCTTTCCATAACCCCCCGGCTGCGGGGTTCGCCATGCACAATCCTGTGCCTTCCATCGCACGAGCGCCGAGGATTGCACAAGACTCGTGGACAAAGCCTTGGATGCCAACGGGATCGTTGCTACAACACCCACCGGGGACGCGGGAACTGAGGGTTGATGAATGCGGTTGGCCTGCCCAAACTGCGACGCCAGATATGAGGTGCCGGACGACGCGATCCCCCCCGAGGGGCGCGATGTGCAATGTTCCAGTTGCGGAACCGCCTGGTTCCAGCAACGTCCCGAGGTCGAAGCCGCCGCCGAGGCCGAGGCCGCGCTTTACGGCGACGACCTGTCGGCCGCAGGCGCCGGGCAGGCGGTCGCCCCGCCCCCGGCCGATGCACCGCCGCCCGCGCCCGAACCCGAAGAGACCGCCGCCGAGGCCGATCTGAGGGCCGCGCTGTCGGACATGCTCGACGATCCCGCGCAAAGCCGGGATGCGTCGGCGCCGGAAAGCCCCTCGGCACAGGCGGCCCCGCGCAATACCATCGACGATTCCGTCCTGTCGGTCCTGCGCGAGGAGGCCGAGCGCGAGGCCGAGGCCCGCCGTATCGAGGCCCGCCGCAACGCCTCGCGCCGGGCCGAGGCGGAAGAGCAGTTGCAGGTCCAGCCCGAGCTTGGGGTCGAGGCGCCGCCGCCCTCCGCTCCGCAGCCCGCGCCGCCACAGCCCGACCCGCAGGCGCCGGTCGCGTCGAAGGCGCGCAGGCTCGCGATGCTGAAGGGCGAGGATCCCGATGCCGCCCCGCCCCGCCTGACAGCCCGGCGCGATCTTCTGCCCGATGTCGAAGAGATCAACTCGACCCTCCAGCCCAGCGAGGACGGGTTCGATCCCGATGCCGAGGTGGACGCCCTGCCCGACCTGACCAGGGGCGGCGGCTTTCGCACCGGCTTTCTGCTGGCGCTGTTCGTGCTGATCACCGGGGCGGCGATCTACATCGCCGCCGAGAGCATCGCCGCGCTGGTTCCGGCACTGGCGCCCGCGCTTGAAAGCTATACGGTCTTTGTCGACGGGCTGCGACTCTGGCTCAACGGGCTGATGGACAGCGCGACCAACGCGCTTTCCAGCCCCTCGGGAAGCTGAGCGGGGCGGGCAGCGGAAAACTCCGGCGAAACCCGGAAAAGGCGAAACCCGGAAAATCCGCCCGTGGTGCCGGATGCGCCTCTTGGGTTGCGCCCCCCTGTGCCCAATGCCGGGCCCAGTATCCGGCCAGCACCATTCAGACGATCGCCTTCAGCCAGCGCCGATCCGGGCCCGCGCTTTTCAGCGCCCGGATTCAGCCGTGACCCCGACCCATCCTCGTGCCGCGCCGGACAGGCCGAAGCTCAGAACAGGTCAAGAAGCCGCTTGAGGTAGTCGAGTTCCTCGCCCGGCCGCTCCGCCTCGCCCGAGCGGCGGCGGATCTCGTCGAGCAGTTCCTGCGCCCGCAGATCCGGGTCGTTCTGCACCATGTCGCGGTCCGATCCGATCCGCGCCGCATCGCCGGATTCCCGGCCCAGCGGGTCGATCGCGCCGGGATCGGGGCGCCCGGCCTCTTGCCGACCGCCGGGCTCGCGGCGCTCGCCCTGTTCCTCGGCCAGGGCCTCGCCGAAATCGCGCAGCCCGTCGCGCATGGCCTCCATCGCCTCGGCCTGACGGTCGAGCGCGCCAGAGAGATCGCCCTCGCGCATGGCCCGCTCGGCCTCGCGCATCGCCTCTTCCGCGCGGTCGAGCGAGCGGCGCCCCCGCTCGCCCGCCTCGGAGCCGTCGCCGGGCAGCCCGCCGTCCTGCAGGCGGTCAAGCCGCTCGCGCAATTCGCGCTGGCGGTCGGCGAGCGCGCCGGGGTCCTGGCCCTCGCCGTCGCGGCCGCGCTGCATGTCGCGATAGGCATCGTCGGACAGGCCCTGCTGGTCGCGCAGCGTGTCGCCCAGCTCGCGCATGGCCTCGTTACCCTGGCCCTGTCCACCCTGACCGCCCTGGCCCTGGGTGACCTGAAGGTTCTCCATCAACTGGCGCAGTTCCTCCATCAGCGCCATGGCCTCGGCGGTGCGGCCCTCCTCCATCAGGCGCTGGATCTCGTCGAGCATCTGCTGAAGCTGGTCGCCGGTGATTTCCTGGCCCTGGCCGCCGGGCGACTGCTGGCCGGGGTTGCGCTGCGCCTCTTCGGCCAGTTCGCGGGTATAGTCGCGCATGGCCTGCTGCATTTCGCGCATCAACTGGTCGATCTCTTCGGGCGAGGCGCCGTTGCGGATCGCCTCTTCCAGCCGGTCCTGCGCCCGCTGCAGCCGGTCATAGGCCGAGCCCAGATCGCCCTCTTCGAACATGAAGGCGATCTGCCACAGCTCATCCACGATCCCGGCCTTGGCATCGTCGCCCAGGGGCCCCGCCGCAAGCCGCGCGTCCAGGTCGCGGATCAGCACCCGCAGCCGCTTCGCCGCCGTCTTCGAGCGCGACAGATCGTCGGGCCGGTGCATCATCGCCTTGAGGATCTGACTCGCGCGCACGGCATTCTCGCGGTTCCAGAGGATGTCGCGGCGCATCTCGATCACCGCATTGGCCATCGGATCGAAGAACCGCCTGCCGGGCAGGGTGACCAGATGGGGCATGGACGCGCCCTCCTGCCCCGCCGCATCGGCCACGGTGAAGACCATGCTGACCGGCATGTTTGACAGGATCGTCTCGGAAATATCGTCGATCAGCGTCTCGGCCACCTGATCGCGCTTGCCCTTCATCGGCATCGGCAGGTCCAGCGTGACCGGCTCCACCGGCTCGGGCGCGATCTCAAGCCCGTAGCGCCGCGGGACCGCGGCCAGGTCCAGCGAGATGGTGACCCGGCCCGAGACGACGCCGTAATCGTCGCTGGCGGTGAAGCCCTGGCGGAAGCGGCCATCGGCCTCGCGCCCGATCTCGCCGGTGGCCGCGACCTCGGGGGCCAGGTCGGGGGTGGCGATGATGCGCCAGGCGCGCCCGCCGTTGCCCTCGATCGCCAGGCGGCCGGACTGGCTGACCGTCAGTTCGGTCAGACCGGCCAGGCCCTGCGGCACGGCCGGCGTCGCGCCATCCTCGGGCCCGGGCGGCGGCGGGGCGACCTGGGCCACGTCCTGCTCGATGGCAAGGCCGGTGGCGCCGTCGCCATAGACGCGGATCTGGATCCGCGTGCCCACGGGCATCTCGATCTCCGCGCCCGGAATGTCGTTGAGATAGATCGTCGGCTTGCCGGTATAGGCGGGGGGGCGGGCCCAGCCTTCCCAGACCGGACCTCCGGGCATGGCGACGGCGGGGCCGGGGGTCAGCCCGGTCGCCTCGGTCACCCGCCAGACCGAGCCGAACAGCGCCGCCATCACCGCCGCCGTCAGCGCCACATAGCGCAGCGAATAGGGATCGCGCGAGGAAAGCCGCAGATCGGGCCGCACCGGGCGCGCCGCCCGCGCCCGCTCGGCCATGCGCGCCAGATGGACCCGCCAGACCGCGGACGAGGCCGCATCCCCGGCGCCGATGGCCTGACGGTCGCCCAGCGCGGCGATGGGGCGGCCGGGCAGGCTGGCGTCCAGCCGGGCCAGCGCCTCGGCCTTCGAGGGCCTGCGAAAAATCCAGATCCCCCGGCCAAGCGCCAGCAGGGCGGCCAGCGCGACCACGGCCGCGCCGATGCGGAACCAGGACGCCGGGCCGACCTGATGCAGCCCGAAGGCCAGCGCGGCAAAGGTGGCAAGCAAGATGGCCCAAAGCGGCCAGAACGCGCGCGAGATCCGCTCGGCCCACAGACCGGCCAGCGTCAGCCGCATCGGCCATTTCAGCGCCGCAAGCGCCCGATCGGCCGGATCGCCCGCCGGGGTCTTTTCGCTGTCCGGCTGTCCGGTTGCCATGGCGCTTCTGCCTTCCCGCATTCTGGCTTCCCGCGTTCTGGGGGCCTCGGCTTCTGGGGTCCACAGCCAGGCTGCGGGCCGCGTCAGGATCGGGCCCGCATCAGGCCCATGGCGGCAGCTTATCGCGGGCGATCATCTCTTCATAGGTGGGGCGTTCCCGAATTATGGCGAATTGATCCCCTTTCACCAGCACCTCGGGGATCAGCGGGCGCGAATTGTATTCGCTGGCCATGACCGCGCCGTAAGCGCCCGCCGAGCGGAAGGCAACCAGATCATCCGCCGCCAAAAGCGGCAGTTCGCGCGCCTTGGCAAAGGTATCGCCGGTCTCGCAGACCGGGCCGACCACGTCGAAGGGCTGGCTGGGCGCGGCCGGAGCCGATTCTATCACCGGGATGATGTCGTGATGGGCATCATACATCGACGGCCGCACCAGATCGTTCATCGCCGCGTCGAGGATCAGGAAATCCCGCCCCTCGCCGTTCTTCACATAGATCACCTTCGAGACGAGGATGCCGGAATTGCCGGAGATCAGCCGCCCCGGCTCGATCTCGATCTCGCAGCCCAGATGGCCCAGGCGGCGCTTGACCATCGCGCCATATTCCACCGGCAGGGGCGGCGCCTCGTTCGAGCGGCTATAGGGAATCCCCAAGCCGCCCCCCAGATCGAGCCGCCGGATATCATGGCCATCGGCGCGCAGGGCGCCGGTCAGTTCGGCGACCTTGGCGAAGGCCGCCTCGAAGGGCGCGAGATCGGTCAACTGGCTGCCGATATGCACGTCGATCCCGACGATCTCCAGCCCGGGCAGGCGAGCCGCCTCGGCATAGACCTCACGCGCGCGGGCGATGGGGATGCCGAACTTGTTCTCGGACTTGCCGGTGGCGATCTTGGCATGGGTCCTGGCGTCGACATCGGGATTGACGCGCACCGCTACCGGCGCGATCACGCCGAGCGAGACCGCGACCTCGGAAATCGCCCGCATCTCGGGCTCGGATTCCACGTTGAACTGGCGGATGCCGCCCTCCAGCGCGATGCGGATCTCCTCGCGCGTCTTGCCGACGCCGGAAAAGACGATCCGTCCGCCCGGCACCCCGGCGGCGCGGGCCCGCAGATATTCCCCGATCGAGACCACATCCATCCCCGCGCCCAGATCGCCCAGGGTCTTGAGCACCGCAACGTTCGACAGCGACTTGATCGCGAAACAGACCAGATGCGGCAGCGGCGAAAGCGCCTCGGTGAACAGGGTGAAATGCCGCGTCAGCGTGGCGGTGGAATAGACGTAGAACGGCGTGCCGACCGCTGCGGCGATCTCGGGGATGGCCACGCCCTCGGCATGCAGCACACCGCCCGAATAAAGGAAATGATCCATTCCGCCCTCGCCTGTCCGATCCTGTCCCGGCGCGGCTGTCCCGGCGCGCGGCTTCCTGCCCGGCGGTATAGCAGAACCTGCCGCCCGCACAATTCGGCCGATCAGCGCGTGGCGACGCCCGCGCGCATCTCGCCCGAAATCACCAGCCCCGGCGCGGCACCCGCCTGTGACGGCGGCACCGGCGCCCCGTCGGCGCCGCAGGCGGCGGGCAGGATCAGCGTGGCGAAGAGAAGGATCCGCAGCATGGCAAGGCCCCTTTCAAGGCGGGATCGGATTCAGACCCGGTTCAGGGAGAGATAGAGATCCGACCGCCGCCCTCAAGCCCGGTCGACAGCACCGGCGTCACCCGCGCGCCCGAGGGCGTGATCGAGATCCCGGCATGAAGCCCCGGATCGACGCAGGCGCCCAGCGCCAGGACCAGCGAAAGCGCAAGAAGGCGGATCGGCATGGCAAAGGACCTCCCGTTCGGGCGGCGACGCGCGCGCCCTTCAGCCCAGCGCCGCCTGCCAGCGCGCGACCTGTTCGCGCACCCGCACCGGCGCGGTGCCACCGTAAGACATGCGCGAATTGACGGAGTTTTCAACGCCCAGAACCGAAAACACCTCATCCGTGATGCCGGGATGAACCGATTGCATCTGCGAAAGCGTCAGATCGGGCAGGTCGATCCCCGCGGCCTCGGCAATGGCCACAAGGCTGCCGGTGACGTGATGCGCCTCGCGGAACGGCAGGTTCAGGCGCCGCACCAGCCAGTCGGCCAGATCCGTCGCCGTCGAAAAGCCCGAGGCGGCGGCGGCGGCCAGGCTTTCGCGGTTCGCCGCCATGTCGCCGACCATCCCGGTCATCGCAGCCAGGCCCAGCATCAGGTTGTCGGCCGCGTCGAAGACCTGTTCCTTGTCTTCCTGCATGTCCTTGGAATAGGTCAGCGGCAGGCCCTTCATCACGGTGAACAGCGCAACCGTGGCGCCCAGGATCCGCCCCAGCTTGGCGCGCAGCAGTTCCGCCGCATCGGGGTTCTTCTTCTGCGGCATGATCGACGAGCCGGTGGTCCAGCGATCCGACAGCCGCACGAAGCGGAACTGGGCAGAGGACCAGATCACCAGCTCTTCGGCGAAGCGCGACAGATGCATGGCGGTGATCGATGCCGCCGCCAGGAATTCCAGCGCGAAATCGCGGTCCGACACGGAATCGAGGCTGTTCGCCGTGGGCCGGTCGAAGCCAAGCGCCTGCGCCGTCATATGCCTGTCGATGGGAAAGCTGGTCCCCGCCAGCGCCGCCGCGCCGAGGGGGCTTTCGTTCATCCGCCGCCGCGCGTCCTCGAACCGCGAGCGGTCACGGGCGAACATCTCGACATAGGCGAGCATGTGATGCCCCCAGGTCACCGGCTGGGCGGTCTGCAGATGGGTGAAGCCGGGCATCACCCAACCCGCCCCCTGTTCAGCCTGCGCCACGAAGGCCCGCATCAGGGCGCCAAGCCCCTCGATGGCCGCATCGCATTGCCCGCGCACCCACAGCCGGAAATCGACCGCCACCTGATCGTTGCGCGAACGCCCGGTGTGCAGGCGCTTCCCGGCCTCGCCCACGATCTCGGTCAGGCGCGATTCCACGTTCAGGTGGATGTCCTCCAGCTCCACCCGGAATGGGAAGGAACCCCCCTCGATCTCTGACAAGACCGTGAGCAGGCCTTCCCCGATGGCCTGCGCATCGCTATCGGTCAGGATGCCCGTCGCCGCCAGCATGGCGGCATGGGCGCGCGATCCGGCGATGTCCTGCGCGTAAAGCCGCTTGTCGAAACCGATCGAGGCGTTGATCGCCTGCATGATCGCATCCGGCCCTTCGGCGAAACGCCCGCCCCACATCTGGTTGGCGGCTTTGGACGGATCGGATGCGGTCTCGGATGCGGTCATGGGCGTGCCCCTGCGATGGAGAATGGCGTGCGGAAAACTCTGGCGGTGCTTTATACGGCCTTAACGCTTGGTGCAAATGCGGCCCTTGCCGATGGTGTCGCCGCGCTGCGCGAGGGCGACATGAAGAAGCTTGTCCTGCACGAGGCGCCGCTGGACCTGCCCAGGGTCGGGCTGCTCACCATGGAGGATGCGCCCGCAAGCCTTGCCGATTACCGGGGCCGCTGGGTCGTGCTGAACTTCTGGGCCACCTGGTGCGGGCCGTGTCGGGAGGAGATGCCCTCGCTCGACCGGCTTCAGGCCGCGATGCCCGATCTGGTGGTGCTGCCGGTGGCCTCGGGGCGCAACGATCTGGTGGGCATCCGGCGCTTTTTCGACGATGCCGGGATCACCCGTCTGACCGGGCTGCGCGACCCGACGGGGGAACTGTCGCGCGCCATGTCGGTGATCGGGCTGCCGCTCACCGTGATCCTGGACCCCCAGGGGCGCGAGGTCGCCCGCCTGATCGGCGATGCCGAATGGGACAGCGCCAGCGCCCGGGCCGTTCTGGCCGCGCTGATGGCGGGTGGTTGAGCCTAAAGGTCGAACCGCGCGAAGACCGGAACATGGTCCGAGGGCTGCTCCCAGCCCCTTACGTCGCGCAGGATGCGCGAGCCATGCGCGGCATTCGCGATATCGGGCGAGGCCCAGACGTGATCCAGACGGCGGCCCTTGTCGGCGGCGTTCCAGTCCGGGCTGCGATAGCTCCACCAGGAATAAAGCCGCCCCTCGGGGATGTCCTTGCGGGTCACGTCGACCCAGGCCCCCGCATCCTGCACCTGGGCCAGATGCTCGACCTCGACGGGCGTATGGCTCACGATCTTCAAGAGCGCCTTGTGGTTCCAGACGTCATCCTCGCGCGGCGCGATGTTCAGATCGCCGACAAGGATCGCGCGCTCGGGGCGGGCGGCATGGAAGGCGTCGCGCATGCCGGTCAGGAAATCGAGCTTCTGGCCGAATTTCACATTCACCTCGCGGTCGGGAATGTCGCCGCCGGCGGGCACATAGAAATTGTGGATGGTAACGCCGTTCTCCAGCCGCGCCGCGACATGGCGGGCATGGCCGAGACCGGCGTGATCGCTGTCGCCCGCATCCTCCAGCGGCAGTTTCGACAGGATCGCCACGCCGTTGTAGCCCTTTTGCCCGCGCGCGACCATGTAGCGGTAGCCAAGCGCGGCAAAACCCTCGGTCGGGAATTTCTCAAGCGGGGTCTTGATCTCTTGCAGGCACAGCACATCCGGCGCCTCGGCGGTCAGAAGCCGCGACACCAGCCCTTCGCGCAGGCGGACCGAATTGATGTTCCATGTTGCAAGGGTGAAGGGCATCCGTGGTCTCCTGTCCGGTATCGGCGGGCGGAGGTTATGGCGCAGAGACCCGGAAGCCAAGCCGACAAAAGATTGTCCGGGCGCGCGCAGGAAACCGCAGCGCACGACCCGGACAAAGGTCCAACAGGGAGGTCCGGTCAGTATGCCATGGAATACGTTCGGTGCGAATCCCCTTCTTCAATCTTCAATCGCGATCATGGCTTTTCGGTAACAACCGAAAGTTGCACAAGGCTCGCCAGATCAACAGGGATCCCCCGCACGCCAGGGCCGGACAAAAAAGACCGGGCGCAAGGCCCGGCCAGTTCCAACAGGGAGGTTGCCATGTCATGACCCCGACATGGCGAGGGGAGCCTTGGGTCGAAAATCCGGGGGCGCAAGGAAGGCTATCGGAACGAAGCCAGCGCCCCCGCCGGAACAATCCTGCCCGGAAGCCGTTGATAACCCCTGAATCGGGCGACAATACGGCGCGCGGGGATCAGGCGACCAGCTTGTAGCCGCCGCTCTCGGTCACCAGCAGCCGCGCATTCGAGGGATCGGGCTCGATCTTCTGGCGCAGCCGGTAGATATGGGTCTCGAGCGTATGGGTGGTCACCCCGGCGTTATAGCCCCAGACCTCATGCAAAAGCACATCGCGCGGCACGACCCCGGTCTGGGCCCGGTAAAGGAATTTCAGGATATTGGTTTCCTTTTCCGTCAGCCGGATCTTCTTTTCCTTCTCGTCCAGAAGCAGTTTCTGCGCCGGGCGGAAGCTGTAGGGGCCAAGCTGGAAGACCGCATCCTCGGATTGTTCATGGGTGCGAAGCTGGGCGCGGATCCGGGCCAGCAGCACGGGAAACTTGAAGGGCTTGGTCACATAATCGTTCGCGCCCGAATCAAGTCCCAGGATAGTGTCGCTGTCGGTGTCGTGGCCGGTCAGCATCATGATCGGGCATTTCACCCCGGACTTGCGCATCCGGCGGCACAATTCGCGCCCGTCGGTATCGGGCAGGCCCACGTCCAGGATCACCAGATCATGGATCGCCGCCTTGGCCTTTTCCATGCCCTCGGCGCCGGTGCGGGCCTCGAAGACGTCGAAATCCTCGGTCATCACCAGTTGCTCCGACAGCGCCTCGCGCAGGTCGTCGTCGTCGTCCACCAGAAGGATCTTGCGAAGCTGGGCCATGGGATCGGTCCTTTCGTTTTTCCGTGAGGAAGAGATGCGCGCGCCTCACGAATCGCGCAAGAACTGCGACAGCGCGGTCACGGGGTCGTGTCGCTCTCGCGGGAAATGTTTCAATCCTGTCATCGACGGGCTAGAGAATGGCGGGGTGAACCGCCCCTCGGGATATGCGCCATGACCTCTGATCCCCTCGGCCCCAATGTGATCGAACGGCTGGCCCGGGCGCGGGGGGACCTGCGCATGGGGGTGCCGGTGGTGCTGACCGGCGCGGGGACGGGCGCGCTTGCCATCGCGGTCGAGGCGCTGACACCCGAGCGGCTGGAGGGGTTCCGCAGGCTGGGCGCGCCGGAGCTGGCGCTGACCGCCTGGCGGGCCGAGACGCTGAAGGCGCGCGCCTATGACGGCGATCTGGCGCGGATCGCGGTGCCCGCCGGGGCGGATTGCGCCTGGCTGGCGGCGCTGGCCGATCCGGCCGACGATCTGCGGATGCCGATGAAGGGGCCGCTGCGCTCGATCCGCGAGGGCGGGGCCGACCTGCACCGCACCGCGATCCGGCTGGCGAAATCCGCCCATCTTCTGCCCGCCGCATTGCTGGTCCCGGTCGCGGATCCCTTGGTGCGGGCCGCGACCCACACCCTGACGCTGCTGCGCCAGGACGAGGTGGCGCCCGCGCTCGCCCAGCTTTCGGCGCTGGACGAGGTGGTGGCCGCGCGGCTGCCGATGGCGCTGGCCGGTGCCGGGCGGCTGCATGTCTTCCGCCCCGAGGATGGCGGCGAGGAGCACTACGCGATCGAGATCGGCCAGCCCGACCGCGCGGCGCCTGTGCTGGCCCGGCTGCATTCGGCCTGTTTTACCGGCGACGTCCTGGGCAGCCTGAAATGCGACTGCGGCCCGCAACTGCATGCCGCACTGGCGCAGATGGGCGCGGAGGGGGCCGGGGTGCTGCTCTATCTGAACCAGGAGGGGCGCGGCATCGGGCTGGCGAACAAGATGCGCGCCTATTCGTTGCAGGACCAGGGCTTCGACACCGTCGAGGCCAACCACCGCCTCGGCTTCGAGGATGACGAGCGCGATTTCCGCATCGGCGCCGCCATCCTGCGCGGCATGGGCTTTTCGCGGGTTCGCCTTCTGACCAACAATCCGCGCAAGGTGGACATGCTGGAAAGCTGCGGCCTTTCGGTGGTCGAGCGCGTGCCCCTGCAGGTCGGCAGGACCGCCGAGAATGCCGGTTACCTGGCGACCAAGGCCGCGAAATCCGGGCATCTGCTGTGAGCGCGGCCCCGCTGCGGCTGACCCGGAGCGGCCCGCGCCTGGGCCTGTTGCACGGGTTTGGCCGCCGGTTCACCTGCGCCCTGGGGCGCGGCGGGATCCGGGCCGACAAGCGCGAGGGCGATGGCGCCACCCCCGCCGCCGCGCTGCGGATCACCGGCGGGTTCTTCCGCGCCGACCGGATCGCGCCCGGGCGGGTGCCCGGCTGGCTGCGCCCGATCGGGCCGCGCGACCTGTGGTCGGACGACCCGGCGGATCCGGGCTACAACCGGCTTGTCCGCGCCCCGCACGGCTTTTCGCACGAACGGATGTTCCGCGCCGATCCGCTCTACGACCTCGTGCTGACGACCGACTGGAACGCCGCGCCCGCCGTGCCGGGGCGGGGATCGGCGATCTTCCTGCATATCCGCCGCGCGCCGGGCCATGCCACGGCGGGCTGCCTTGCGTTTTCGCGCGGGGATCTCCTTTGGATCATCGGCAGGATCGAGCCCGGCGCCCGGGTGATCCTGCCGGGGGCACAGGATCAGCGGCGGTAGTCGCGCGCGCCGAAGATCGCGCTGCCGACGCGGACATGGGTCGCGCCGTGAAGGATGGCGGTCTCGAAATCGCCGCTCATCCCCATCGACAGGCCAGAAAGCCCGTTGCGGGCCGCCAGATCGGCCAGCATGCGGAAATGCGGCGCGGGATGTTCATCCTCGGGCGGGATGCACATCAGCCCGACCACGGGCAGATCCATCATCCGGCAGGCGGCGACGAATTCATCGGTCTGCGCGGGGGCGATCCCGGCCTTCTGCGGCTCTTCGCCGGTGTTGACCTGGACGAAGACCTCGGGGCAACTGCCCTTGGCACCCGCCAGCCGCGCCAGCCGTTCGGCCAGCGAGGGGCGGTCGACGGTATGGATCGCGTCGAACAGATCCAGCGCGACCTTGGCCTTGTTGGTCTGCAGGGGGCCGATCATATGCAGCGCCACCCCGGGATAGCGCGCCTTCCAGGCGGGCCATTTCATCCCGGCCTCCTGGACGTAATTCTCGCCGAAAACGCGCTGGCCCTGGTCCAGCACCGCCTCGACCCGCTCTCCGGGCTGCACTTTCGACACCGCGATCAGGGTGACCGAACCCTCGGCCCGCCCGGCCTCTTTCTCGGCCCGGCGCATCCGCGCCAGCGTCTCTTCCAGCGCCATTTCGCGCCCCCGTCCAAAGCCCCCGATTCCCGGCCGGACCCTAGCCGCCCCGAGGGGAAAGGGAAAGGCGCGGCGCCGGAAGCCGCAGGCGAAACGCCCGAAATGAAAAGAGCGGGCACAAGGCCCGCTCTTTCCGGATTTCGCGTTCCGAAAGATCAGAACGAGAAGGTCAGGCCGATTTCCGAGATGGTGTCGGTGCCGTCTTTCTTGGCGATACCGCCGACGACCGAGGCACCGCCGCCCAGGTTGTAGGACGCACCCAGACCGTAGGCTTCGGTGTTGTCGTAGTTCAGGCCGTCTTGGAAATAAGCGGTGACGGTGGTCGCGTCGAAGGTGTAGTCGACCGACAGACCATAGGCGGTGTCGACATAGAGGTCGCCGTCCGCGATGATCGCCTTCACGCCGAAGTCGCCGAAGGTGGCGGCGGCCGACAGACCGTATTCTTCCACGCTGTCGAACGAAGCGTAGCCGAGGCCGAAGGTGTAGTCGCCGGTCGAGTAGCCCACACCGACCGAGTACTCGTCGCTGCCGGTTTGGCCAGCCGACGCGTAGAAGCTGAACGCGTCGATCGAGTAGCTGTACAGAACAGCGGTCTTGTCATGCTCGAAGTAGCTGACTTCGTTGTAATCGTTCAGGCCGATGTAGCCCACGCCCGACAGGTCGCCGACAGCGTTTTCGAACGCGGAGTCGACGTCGCCGAAGGTCAGGCGACCGAACGCACCCGACACCCAGATGGTGCCTTCGTCGTGCTCTTCGTTAGCGTCGTTGGAATCCTGGTCGGCACGAACCGAGGCGCCGAAGGCCAGGCCGGTGTCGGTTTCACCCGACAGCGAGAAGATCACACGGATACGGCTGCTGAATTCGTGATCGCCCGAATCAACGTTGTCGGTGATACCGAGGCGGCCGGTGCCCGAGACTTTGACGTCGGCGGCGGCGATGCCAGCGGTGGCGACCAGAACGGTGGTCGCGAGAAGAACCTTTTTCATGTTTCCCTCATTGATTAAGGTCGCCCGCCGCAGGGGAATCCACAGCAGGAATGCATTCTATTTCCACGCTGCGCCGCGCAAAGGCAATGTCAGGTTGTTCCTTGCCCGCATCGCCGCGAAAAATGGTGCATCAAAGCAACAGCCGCAGTTCGGGCGGATTTCCCGCCTCCGATCCGGGGCCGAGGATCCCGGGCCCGCCCCCGGATCCTCGGCCCCGCCGCGCGGTGGAAACGCCCCCGCGCGGGCGCAAGCGGGAAAACAGGCGGGAAAGTCCTTGGCACGCCCGGGTGCCTCGGCTAGACAGCAGGCAGATGTAACCCGCAAGGGGGTGGGCATGGCTTCGAATGTATTCGTCCGGTCGATGGTGGCTTCAGGGCTTTGCCTTGGGCTGGCGGCCTGCGGTGGTTCGGGCCTGTTCAACCGCGGCGGGTCCGACGGTGCCGTGACCGCCCGCGATCAGGCGGCCCGCCACAAGGCCGAGGCCGAGCGCGCCGCGCTTGCCACCGCAAGGGGCGACGACGGCGGAGACGGCTCGACCATCTGGGATATCTTCGGCAATTCGCCCGACCCGAACACCGCCGTCGAGGTCAACAAATATCTCTGGCAGGCCAGCCTTGAGATATTGAACTTCCTTCCGGTCGAAACCGTGGACCCGTTCACCGGCGTCATCGTCACCGGCTACGGCACGCCGCCGGGCGGCGGCCGGGCCTATCGCGCCACGGTCTATGTGCAGGATCCGGCGCTGGATGCGCGCAGCCTCAAGGTCGCGCTGCAGGCGCGCGGCGGCGGCACTGTCTCGGCCGAGACGCAGCGCGCGGTCGAGGATGCGATCCTGACCCGGGCCCGTCAGTTGCGCATCCGCGATTCCAAGCTCTGAGCAAGCTCTGAGGTCGGCCGCACGCGGCCGACAGGCGCAGGACCGTCAGCGCCGCGTCATGGCGATGCGGATCAGCGCGCGCTCCATCACCGCCATACCCGGCGCTTTGGTGGACGAACGCAGGCCGAGGTCGGTCTCGACCAGTTGCGCAACCGCCCCCTCCAGGCCCCGCATGCCCCAGCCCTGCACCTGGCGCTGCATCCGGTCGCGCCTTGGCCCGAAGACCCGCGCCTTCATCAGACCGGCTTGCACCCCGCCCGGATCCGAGGCCGCGACCTGAAGCGCCCGGAAATGCCGCAGCGCCTGGATACAGAGCGTGACCGGCAGGACCCCCTGCCCGTCGAGCCGCCGCACCAGGGGCCCGATCCGGCGCGAATCGCGCTCGGCCACGGCATGGAGCAGATCGTCGAGTTCGGCCTCGATCGTCGCCGGGGCGAGCGCGGCCACCTCGGCGGGCGACAGCGGCGTGGAATCGCCCCATTTGTAAAGCCCGATCCGCTCCAGCGTCTGGCGGAAATCGCCGGGATCCAGCGCCTTGGACAGCACGGTCAGATCCGCCATCGCCTCGGGCGCGATCCGCTCCAGCCCGGCGCGGCGCAGCTCGGCCTCGATCTCCTCGCGCGTGGGCGGGTCGTCGTAAAGCCCGACCGAGACCGCCGCGGGATGTTTCTCGAACAGGGTCTTGAGCGCGGATTTGCCCTGAAGCGCGCCCGCCGTGACCAGGATCACCGCATCCCCCGCCCGCCACTCCTTCAGGGCGGCGGCGACAGTCTCGGTCAGCCCATCGGTCGCATCCTCAAGAAAGGCCACCCGCTGGCCGGGAAAGAAGCCGATCTCGCGCACCGCATCCGACAGCAGCGAGGGCTGCTTGCGCAATTCCGCCGCCGGGATGCGCGACAGCCGCATCTCTTCCTCGCCCGAGGGGCCGATCAGCGCGGCCACCGCCTCTTGCCGCCTCATCGCGACCCGCATCGGATCGGTGCCGAAGATCAGAAGGCCCGGGCGTGCAGGATCGGGCCGCGCCAGATAGCGCGCCGCCTCGGCGCCGCGCATCAGCATGGCGCTTCAGCCCGCATCGAGATTGGCCAGATCGGCGATCAGCCGGGTCACGATCTCGTCGGCAAGGATCCGCATCAGCCGGTGGGCGGCGTCCTCCTCGGCCGAAAGCCCGGCCACGGTCGATCCGATCGCCGAATAGGCGGTGAAGCTGCGGACCGAGCCTTCAGTGATCCGCTCGCCCGAACCGGCGCGGGTCAGGACGTATTCGACGCTGCCGCGCAGGTTCTGGCGGGTGATCCGGTTGTCGGCGGTGATGCCGACGCCCACCCGCTCGGTCGCGATGCGATAGGTCAGATCGTAGCGGTGGTCCTCGGGCCGCCCCAGCCGTTCCTCGATACGCTCGACGAAATCGAACGCGTCCTTGGTGGTCGGATCGGCGGCGCGGACCCGGCCCATCAAAGAGGCCGCCGCCCCTCCCGGCGCATAGGCCGGGGAAAAGCCGCAGGCCGCCGCAGCCAGCGGCATCAGCAGCAAGAAGCGGCGATCAGGCAACCACATTGATGATCCGTCCCGGCACGACGATGATCTTCTTCACCGGCTGACCGGCAAGGAACCTGACCACATCCTCGTTCGCCAGCGCCAGTTTTTCAACCTGATCCTTCGGCAGATCCTTGGCCACGGTGATCTCGGCGCGCCGCTTGCCGTTGATCTGGATCGGCAGCGTCACGCTGTCGTCGACCAGAAGCGCGGGATCGGCCTTCGGCCAGGCGGCGGTGGCGCAAAGCCCCTCGCCGCCCTGGGCCTGCCAGATCGCCTCGGCCAGATGCGGGGTCATCGGCCCCATCAGCCGGGCAAGCACGCGCAAGGCCTCGCGCATCACCGGGGCCGAGCCATCGGCCTTCGAGATCGTGTTGGTGAAGCCGTAAAGCGCGGCGATGGCCTTGTTGAAGGCGAAACCCTCGATCCCCCGGGTGACCTCGTCGATCGCGCGGGCGGTGGCACGGCGCAGGTCGTCGTCTCCCAAGCCCTGATGATCTTCGGGCATCGCGCCCACGCGCACCGACAGCGCCCAGACCCGCGACAGATGCTTGAACGTGGCCTCGGCGCCCGAGGCGGTCCATTCCACGTCCCGCTCGGGCGGGCTGTCGGACATCACGAACCAGCGCGCGGTATCGGCGCCGAAGCGCGCGATGATATCCATCGGATCGACGACGTTCTTCTTCGATTTCGACATCTTGGCCGAGGGAATCACCTCGACCGGCGTGCCGTCCTTCAGCGTGGCGCCGCTGTCCTGGCGGATCACGTCCTCGGGCAGGTGATAGACCGGGCGGCCCCGGTCGTCGCGGGTCTGGTAGATCTCATGCGTGACCATGCCCTGGGTGAAAAGCGCGTCGAACGGCTCTACCGCCTTGGCGGGCAGGTGGCCGGTCGCATACATGGCCCGGGCGAAGAAGCGCGAATAAAGCAGGTGCAGGATCGCATGTTCGATCCCGCCGATATACTGGTCGACATTCATCCAGTAGCCGGTTTCGTCGGCCACCGTCGGCGTCGTCGCGCGCGGCGCGGTGAAGCGGGTGAAATACCAGGACGAATCGACGAAGGTATCCATCGTGTCGGTTTCGCGCCGCGCGGGCTTGCCGCAGGCCGGGCAGGTGGTCGCGGCCCAGGTCGGGTGCCGGTCCAGCGGATTGCCCGGCCGGTCGAAGCTGACGTCATAGGGCAGCTCGACCGGGAGGTTCTGCTTCCTTTCCGGCACCACGCCGCAATCGGCGCAATGGACGACCGGGATCGGACAACCCCAATAGCGCTGGCGCGAGATGCCCCAGTCGCGCAGGCGGAACTTGGTCACGCCTTGGCCGAAGCCCTTTTCCTCGGCCAGCGCGATGGCGTCCAGGATCGCCTGCTCCCCGGTCTTGACCTCGGCCCCGGCGGCATTGCGGAGATAGCGGACGGTTTCGGTCCTGGCGGGCACGAAGGGCGCGTCCAGCGCGGCCTCTTCGGCGCCTTCGGCGACGAAGACCGGCGGGATGGCCAGGCCGTATTTGGTGGCGAATTCGAAATCGCGGGCGTCATGGGCCGGGCAGCCGAAGATCGCGCCGGTGCCGTAATCCATCAGGATGAAATTGGCGATCCAGACCGGCAGTTCGACCTCCGGGTCCAGCGGGTGACGCACCCGCAGGCCGGTGTCGATCCCGACCTTCTCGGCGGTCTCCAGCTCTTCGGCGGTGGTGCCGCCCTTGCGACATTCGGCGACGAAGGCTGCGATCTTCGGATCACCAGCTTCAAGCGCCTTCGCCAGCGGATGATCGGCGGCGATGGCGGCGAAGCTCGCGCCCAGAAGCGTGTCGGGGCGGGTGGTATAGACCTCGATCCGCTCGAACCCCGCCGGGGCGTTGACGGTCTCGAAGGCGAATTGCAGCCCCTGCGACCTGCCGATCCAGTTGGCCTGCATCAGGCGCACCTTCTCGGGCCAGTCCTTCAGCCGGTCGAGCGCGTCGAGCAGATCCTCGGCGTAATCCGAGATCTTGAAGAACCATTGCGTCAGCTCGCGCCGCTCCACTGCCGCGCCTGAGCGCCAGCCCTTGCCGTCGATCACCTGCTCGTTGGCGAGCACGGTCATATCGACCGGATCCCAGTTCACCACCGCATTCTTGCGATAGACCAGGCCCGCCGCCAGCATGTCCAGGAACATCGCCTGCTGCTGGCCGTAATATTCAGGGTCGCAGGTGGCGAATTCGCGGCTCCAGTCGATCGACAGGCCCAGGGGCCTCATCTGCGCCTTCATGTCGGCGATATTGCCGTAGGTCCAGTCGCGCGGATGGCCGCCGCGCTCCATCGCGGCATTCTCGGCGGGCATGCCGAACGCGTCCCAGCCCATCGGATGCAGCACCGAAAACCCGCAAGAGGATTTGTAGCGCGCGACCACATCGCCCATCGTATAGTTGCGCACATGGCCCATGTGGATGCGCCCCGAAGGATAGGGGAACATCTCAAGGACGTAATATTTCGGCCGCTCGGGGTCGTGCCGTGCGGCGAAGACGCCCGCCTTGTCCCAGGCCTCCTGCCAGCGGGGTTCGATCACCGAGGGTTCATAGCGCGACATTTCGGGCGGTCTCCTGCTATCCAGCCCGCCGGAATTACCCCCCCGCGCGCCCGAGGTAAAGCGCCGCGCGCCGGGTCCGCGCCCGGCAGCCCGCGCCATCCGGCCCCATCCGACCCTTGCGCCGGGCCGCATCATGGCGCATGCCCCTGATCCATGGCCGAACAGATCCTGTTTCCCTTCCCGGACCCCCCGCCCGAAGGCACCGCCACAGAGGTCGCCTCCGGCATCCTGTGGCTGCGCCTACCGCTGCCGATGGCGCTCGACCACGTCAATGTCTATGCGCTGGAGGAGGACGACGGCTGGACGCTGGTCGACGGCGGCTTCCATTCGGGCCGCAGCGCCGCATTGTGGGAACGGCTTTTGGCCGGGCCGCTTGGCGGGCGCCCGGTGCGTCGCTTCATCGGCACCCACCATCACCCCGACCATATCGGCATGGCGGGCTGGTTCCAGGCCCGGGGCGCCGAACTGGTGATGACCCGCACCGCCTGGCTGACCGCGCGGATGCTGACGCTGGACATGCAGGACCGCCCCACGCCCGAGTCCCTGCGCTTCTGGCGCGAGGCAGGCCTGCCGCCCGAGCGGCTTGCGGCCCGGGCCGCCGAGCGCCCGTTCAATTTCGCCGATTGCGTCCATCCCCTGCCCGCCGGTTTCACCCGCATCCGCGAAGGCGACCGGATGCGGATCGGCGGGCGCGACTGGCAGATCCGCATCGGCCACGGCCATGCCCCCGCCCATGCCACCTTCTGGAGCGAGGAGATCGTCCTGGGCGGGGACCAGCTTCTGCCCGGCATCTCGGCCAATATCGGCGTCTATCCGACCGAGCCGGAGGCCGATCCCCTGGCCGAATGGCTGGAAAGCTGCGCCCGGCTGGCGCAGCACGCCCGACCCGGACAGCTTGTGCTTCCCGGCCACAAGCTGCCCTTCACCGGCCTGCCCTTCCGGCTGGCGCAGATGGCATCGAACCACCATGCCGCGCTTGAGCGGCTGCGCGCATGGATCGCCACCCCGCGCAGCGCCCATGGCTGTTTCCCCGCGCTCTTCCGCCGCGAGATCGGCCCCGCCGAAGAGGGGCTCGCCCTGGTCGAGGCGGTGGCGCATCTGAACCACCTGATGCGGCGAGGCGAGGCCCGGCGCCACATGGGCCCGGAGGGGGCCTGGCTCTGGCAGGCGGCGCAGGACGGCGGCGCGGCGGAACAATTCCTGCGCGGCCCCTAATTCCTGCTTGTCAGAGCGCAGCGCGCGCGTGACAGCGCAGGCTGAATCGGGTAACAGGCGAGAAGAACGCAGGAAACGGGAAACAGCACATGGCCGACCACGCCCAGGGCGAACACAAGCATGGTTCGATGGACATCCGCGAACATGAAAAGACCTTCGCGGGTTTCATCAAGTTCACGACCTGGACCACGGTCCTGATCTTTGTCGTGCTGGTCATCCTTGCTCTGGCGAACGCCTGAGAGACCGACGGGCGGACCCTGACATGCTGCGTATCCTGATCGCCTGCCTTGCGGCGCTTTTCCTGTCCGCCTGCGGGGCCGAGCGGGTCTGGGCCCCCGACGAACGGGTCGCCGCGGCCCGCTACGTCGCCGGGCCGCCGCCCTCGATCTCGCTGATCACGGTGATCAACGACCGCAGCGGCGCAGGCGCGCATTCGGGGCTTTTGATCAACGCCTCGCAACGGGTGCTGTTCGATCCGGCGGGCTCCTGGAAGCACCCCGACGTGCCCGAACGCAACGACCTGCATTACGGCATCACCGACCAGGTGCTGTATTTCTACCGCGACTATCACGCCCGCGACACCGAGGCCGAGAAGTTCCATGTCGTCGAGCAGACCCTGATCGTGACGCCGGAAATCGCCGAGACGGTGATGCGGCTGGCGATGGATTACGGCGCCGTGCCCAAGGCCTATTGCGCCAATTCGATCTCGAACATCCTGTCGGGCGTGCCGGGATTCGAGGCGATCTCGACCACGATGTTCCCCAAGCGCCTGCGGGCGGATTTCGCCACGATCCCCGGCGTGACGGAACAGATCTTCACCGAGGAAAACGACAATCCCGGCGTGGGCGGGCATAGCGTGGTCCTGGTCGACAGGCAGGGCAACCGCGTCAACTGAATCGGGGCCGACCGAATCGGGAAAGGCCCCGGATCGCGTGACCCGGATCGCCGGTGGGCGGGGAGGCATCCGAAAACCGTGCAGGATCCGGTCCCTTCAGAAACGACCGCCCTTCGAGGCCCCGGCCTGCGCCGGGGCTTCGACGAAGGCCAGCGCGCCGCCGCGGCCCGGCTTTACTGGGACGCCTTCGGCGACAAGCTGGGCGTCGTGCTCGGCCCCGAGCCGCGCGCCCTCGCACTCCTGCAACGCGTCCTTCGCCCGGACCACTGCTTCGCCTTTCAGGACGACAGGGGGCGGCTTGTGGGAATCGCCGGGTTCAAATCCCCCGAAGGCAGCTTCGCCGGGGGCCGCGCGGCGGATATGCGCGCGGTCTATGGCCCGATCGGCGCGGCCTGGCGCCTGGCGGTGCTGTGGCTTCTGTCGCGCGAGGTCGACAACCGCCGTTTCCTGGTCGACGGCATCGCGGTGGCCGAAAGCCATCGGGGGCACGGGGTCGGCACCGCCCTTCTCGACGCGCTATGCGACGAGGCACGCGGGCGCGGCTATGACGAGATCCGGCTGGAGGTGATCGACCGCAACAGCCGCGCCCGCGCGCTCTACGAACGCAAGGGCTTCACCGCCATTCGCATCGAAAAGCTGGGCGCGCTCGGCTGGATCTTCGGCTTCGCCTCGGCGACGGTGATGGTCCGGCCGCTGCAGGGCCTCGAAAGCTAATCGAAGACGCCCGTCACCCGGCCGAACAGCATGAAGGCCCGGGCCGTGCGGGTATCGGCCAGCGCCACCAGCTCGGCGTCCGAGGCGTTGCGCTCGAAGGCCTGGAACACCCGGTCGAAGGTGCGCAGGAAATGGTGCGCCGCGTCGCGGAAGATCGTATCCTCGCGCATCCGGGCCGCCGTCAGCGCCAGGGACGAACGATCGCGGATCGCGCCGACCGGGGCGATGGCGCGCCCGCGCTCGCCTGCGGCGAACTGGCGCCAGGGCTCGGGCCGGGCCATCTCGGGGCGAAGGTCGTCCATGTAGATGCCCTCCTGGCTCAGCAGGGTCAGCACATCCTGCGCCGCCCGGATCAGCCGCGCCACATCACGATCCTCAAGCGCCAGGCGCAGGGCGCGGAAGCCTTCCTTGTCCTCGGGGCTTTCGGGAAATTGCAGCGCGCGGATGAAATCGGCGACCGACAGCGGCGGGCGCAGGGCCTCGGCCGGGGTGCCAAGCGCAAGGCCCGGCTGTTCCGCCCCCGGATCGGGGCGCGGCGGCGCCAGCGCCGCCTTGCGGTCGGCCGAGGGCACCGAAAGCACCGAATCGCGGCGCGAGGTGAAGGTCGCCAGCACCGTCCCGGCCTGTTTCGTCACCTCGGCGATCTCGTCGATCTTCCGTTCCATCGAAGGCGCGATCTGCACGGATTGCATCTGCGCCGAAGCCTGGACATAGGACGCCCGCATCGCATCCACCGTTGCCTGAAGCCGCGCCGCCTCGGCCCGCAATTCGCGCACCGAGCGCAGCGTGATCACCGCCGCCCAGATCAGGACCAGCGGCAGGAAGACGATCAGAAGCGTCATCACCAGCCCCAGGGTCTGGATATCGTCCCCGGGGGGCGAGGCCATGATATAGGACAGCACCGACACCAGCCAGACCACGCTGAGCAGCGCGGCGACGATCTCTGTCACGCGCCCGACCGAGCCGACTTTCGCCGGTCCGGTCGCAGGCTGGTGTTCCGGCGGGCGCGGCATGGCTTCGGCCCTTTCAGAGATAGCGGACCGCGAGGATCTCATAGCTGCGCCGACCGCCGGGGGTGGCGACCTCGACGCTGTCGCCCTCTTCCTTGCCGATCAGCGCGCGCGCCAGCGGAGAGCGCATGTTCAGCAGGCCCGCCTCGATATTGGCCTCGACCTCGCCCACGATCTGGTAGGTCTTTTCCTCGTCGCTGTCCTCGTCGACCAGGGTGACGGTGGCGCCGAACTTGACCGCGCCCGAAAGCTTGGCGGTGTCGATCACCTCGGACAGGGACAGGATGCCCTCAAGCTCCTTGATGCGGCCTTCTATGAAACCCTGTTTTTCGCGCGCGGCGTGATATTCGGCATTTTCCGACAGATCGCCAAGCGCGCGGGCCTCGGCAATCTCATGGATGATCGCGGGCCGCTCCTCCATCTTCAACTGCTTCAGTTCCGCGTCCAGCCGGTCGTAGCCGCCCCGGGTCATCGGGATCTTGTCCATGGGTCTTGCCGATCACTCAAAATAAGAAGCCACGGGTCCGCATCCGGCCCCATGACTTCATGCCTCCATCACGGCCAACCTCACCCCAACGGCAGGAAAAAAGCAAGGGGCCTCGGGATCGCGGGGGGGCCGCCGCCGCCCTGGCGACGGTTACCCGCCGCGGGCCTGAGAAACTGGCAAGAAAATTGCTGCGATTCGGCATGGGCCGACGATGATGTTGCGTCATGGTTGACCTCGCCCCGACCATCGGGCAAGCACTTGGTGCCCCAGCCCAGGTGGCCAGCGCCGCCGCCAAGGACACGAGAGAGGACCGCCATGACCGAGACCGACCGGGAGTCGATGGAATATGACGTTGTGATCGTCGGGGCGGGGCCTTCGGGCCTGTCGGCGGCGATCCGGCTGAAGCAGCTCGACCCGGAACTGAGCGTGGTGGTGCTGGAAAAGGGCTCGGAGGTCGGCGCCCATATCCTTTCGGGTGCGGTGCTGGACCCTTCGGGGTTGGACGCGCTTCTGCCCGGCTGGCGCGAGATGGAAAGCCCGGTCAAGGTGCCGGTGGTCGAGGACAATTTCTACATCCTCGGCCCGGCGGGCAGGATCCGGGTGCCGAATTTCCCGATGCCGCCGCTGATGAACAACCACGGCAATTTCATCGTCTCGATGGCCAATGTCTGCCGCTGGATGGCCGAGATCGCCGAGGGGCTGGGGGTCGAGATCTTTCCCGGCATGGCCTGTTCGGCGCTGGTCTATGAGGGCGACCGCGTGGCCGGTGTCGTCGCCGGGGAATTCGGGCTCGACCCCGAGACCGGCGCCCCGGGCCCGGATTACGAGCCGGGGATGGAGCTTCTGGGCAAATACGTCTTCCTGTCGGAAGGCGTGCGCGGCAGCCTCGCCAAGGAGGTGATCGCGAAATACGACTTGTCCGCAGGCCATTGCCCGCAGAAATTCGGCCTGGGCATGAAAGAGATCTGGGAGATCGACCCCGCCAAGCACCGCGAAGGAAGCGTGACCCATACGATGGGCTGGCCGCTGGGGGGCAATGCGGGTGGCGGCTCCTTCATCTACCACCTTGAAAACAATCAGGTCTATATCGGATTCGTCGTTCACCTGAACTACCGCAACCCCCATCTTTATCCCTATATGGAGTTCCAGCGCTTCAAGCATCACCCGATGGTGGCCGAACTGCTGAAGGGTGGCAAGCGCGTGGCCTATGGCGCGCGGGCGATCTCCGAGGGCGGCTGGCAGTCGATCCCGAAACTGACCTTCCCCGGCGGCGTGCTGCTGGGCTGTTCGGCGGGGCTGGTGAACGTGCCGCGCATCAAGGGCAACCATAATGCGATGCTGTCGGGCAAGGCCGCCGCCGAGGCCGCCCATGCCGCCATCGCCGCAGGGCGCGCGGGCGACGAGTTGACCGATTACGAGACCACGCTGCGCTCGGGTCCGGTGGGCAAGGACCTGAAGCGGGTGCGCAACATGAAGCCGATCTGGTCGAAATGGGGCCTGACCGCCAGCCTGGTGCTGGGGGGGATGGACCTGTGGACCAACACCTTCGGCTTTTCCTTCCTCGGCACGCTCAAACACGGAAAATCCGATGCCGCAGCAACCGGCAAGGCCAAGGATTTCAAGAAGATCGACTATCCCCGCCCGGATGGCGTGCTCAGCTTCGACCGGCTGACCAACGTGGCCTACAGCTTCACCAACCACGACGAGCACCAGCCCGCGCATCTGAAGCTGAAAGATCCCTCGATCCCGATCGCGGTGAACCTGCCCGAATATGACGAACCGGCGCAACGCTATTGCCCGGCGGGCGTCTATGAGGTCCTGGGCGAGGGCGCGACGGCCGAGTTCAGGATCAACTTCCAGAACTGCGTCCATTGCAAGACCTGCGACATCAAGGACCCCACACAGAACATCAACTGGACAACGCCTATGGGCGGCGGCGGGCCCAACTATCCAAATATGTAGGCCAGTCCCGCCGCGAACTCAGGGCAGGATCCTGCCCGGGTTGAACAGATCCTCGGGGTCGAGCGCGGATTTGATCCGCCGCATCACCGCCAGCGCCGGGCCATGTTTGGCGACAAGATACTTGCGCTTGCCGAGGCCGACGCCATGCTGTCCGGCGCAGGTGCCCTCGACCGACAGCGCCTTTTCCACCAGGCGGCATTGATCGCGGCCACTTCGGCCTGCACCTTGTCCGCGATGCAGATCCGCGCCACCTCGGCCACCTCCTCGGTGGTCAGGGGCCCAGACCACGGCCTGCTGCGGCGCGTGGTGCGTTTCGTTTCCGGCATGGTGGTCGTGATCGGTCTGCCGGGGGGAGAATCTGTCGCCCAGAAGCGCCTGCAGCGCGGCAGAGGTTTCAGAGGGCAGGCTCGCCATGTCGGATCTCCGGTGGGGGCCCGGGGCGGAAGCTGGCATGGGCCGGGCGAACCAGGCCTCGAAGGCGCCCGGCGTTCGGCCTCGCCCAGCACACGGTAGAGCCAGGAGTTTTCGGTCAGATAGGCGAAGACGCTGCGGAAGGCATGGCCTTCGCGCGTGAAGAAGTTGCGTTCGCGCAGGGTTTCGTGGCGCAGGTGGTCCGCCGCGCGATTGGCCATGAAGGGCGGAAGCTCGTCGAAAAGCGCCTGGCGCGAGGGGAAATACAGATAGAAGGTACTCTGCGCGACCCCGGCAAGCTCGGTGATCCGCGCGATGGTGGCCCCGGCATAGCCGTGCTGGCCGACGGCCTCCATCGTCGCCAGCATGAGTCCGTCGCGCATGCCCGCATTGTGCATTCGCCGTCCGCTCGCCTCGGTCATCGCGCCCCTTCGCCGCCGTCTCGCCACCCCATGGCCCGGCGGCGCCCGAGTCTCTCGCGCCACCGCCCTTGTTGGGATCAGCACCAGGCGCCGCCGCCTGTCAAACCAGTTTTCCCGCGCCACCCGCAGCCCCGCCGCGATACGGTTGAAGGTGCCCCCCGTCACCCCCGCCGGCGCGATCGATCCGCCGCAGAGAAGCATCGCACAGACCCGCGCGGCTTGCTCGGGAAACAGCGGCCCCGGCCGGTGACGAATTGCGAGGTCTCGGCTGTCGAAAACGCCTGGTGCTGGACATGGCTCAACATCACCGTCTGGGCCGGAGCGGCGGCGCTTCTGTTCAGGATCGGGCCGGGACTGAACGTCGCACCGCTCCAGGGCATCTGGCAGGATGGCACCTCCCGTCCTGTCGGCCGAGCGGATACTGGTCGTCTTCGCCTCTCGGAACCCGCGCCATTGCCCGGCCGGAGCCGCTGACCGGGGATTTGCCGGGCCGGGCCCGGTGACCACAATCCCGATGCTGCCGCCCCTGACCTTCCATGTCCCGGATCGTGCCGACCGTGGTCCATCACGGCGCGGGCGAGAGGTGGCGTTTCGCGGGGACTGATCCCCCGGCGGGGAAAAGCCGGGCGCGTCCGACCCGCCGCCAAGAAAGCTTCTTGTTTCCCCCGCTATTTGAACCCGGCAGGCACGAAGACTGCGGCCGCAACCACGGCCAGGACAGATATGGGCAGGATCACATCACTTGAGGTCGCGCGCCTTGCGGGGGTTTTCAGCTCGGCGGTGTCGCGCAGCTTTACCGAAGGCGTCTCGATCGCGCCCGAGACGCGGGCGCGGGTGATCGCCGCCGCCAGCACGCTGAGCTACCGGGTCAACATGGTTGCGCGCGGGCTGAAGGACCAGCGCACCCGGATCGTCGGACTGGTGGCCTCGGATCTGGAGCATTCGCTGCGCTCGACGCTGATCGAGCGGCTGGCCCGCCTATGACCTGACCACCATCCGCCAGAGCGTGCCGGATCTGGCGGCGATGGCGGTGCGCGCGCTGTGCCTGCGGCTCGACCAGCCCGAAAGCCCGGCAAGCTGCGAGATCTCTCCCGTCACCCTGGTCCGGCGCGCCAGCACCCTGAAACGGAAGGACAGCCGATGACCCCCTCGCCCACCCCCTCGCCGCGCCTTGCCGCCATGATCCGGGCCGCGCGCGGGCGGCGCGGGCCCACACCGGTCTGCGCCGACGCGGCATCGAGGAAGTGGTCGAGAAGCCCGCCCGCGATTATCAAAGCGAGATCGACGTCGCCGTCGAGCGCCTGGCCGCCGGACATCTGGCGCGGGAATTTCCCGATCACGCCATCGCAGGCGAAGAGGCCGCCTCGGACCGCGTGGGCCGCCCCGGCGGCGGGCGCTTCATCATCGACCCGATCGACGGCACCACGAATTTCATCTGGGGGATCCCGCATTTCGCTGTGATCATCGCGCTGGTCGAGGGCGAAGAGATGGTCGCGGACGTGGTCCACGACCCGATGCTGGACGAAACCTTCGCTGCGGAATCCGGTCGGGACGCCACGCTGAACGGCAGCCCCCTGCGCATCGACGCCGCCCGCGACATGGTCAATGCGGTGTTCGGCGCGGGCCTGCCGGTGCCGGGCCAGGTCAGCTCGGTCCCGGTCGAGGATTATCACCGCGCGCTTCGCCGCCTGATCGACAATGCGGCCGGGGTGCGGCGGCTGGGATCAGCGGCGCTTTCCATCGCATGGGTGGCGGCGGGTCGGCTGGACGGCTTTTTCGAGGACCGGCTCTCGCTGCACGATTACGGCGCCTCGGCGCTGGTCCTGCACAAGGCGGGCGGGATCGCCACCGATTTCGCGGGCAGGCCGCTGCTCGATCCGCCATCGGGCGGACCGGTGGATGGGCCGGTCGCGGTGCTGGTGGCCCGGCCCGGGCTGCACGGCTGGCTGCTTCAGGGCTTCGCGCCGCGGCAGGCCGTCCACAGCCCCAGCGGATCGTCCGCCGTTACATGATCGGCACCAAGCGCCATCAGCCGGTGCAATTGCGCAAGGCTTTCGCCCTGGGCCCCCGGCAGGGTCCAGACATCGACCACGCGCCCCTCGGCCTGAAAACCCGCGATCAGGTCGAAGCCGCAATCCTCGGCGAAGAAGACCAGCGCGCGGTCAAGATAGATCACCCGCGCGCGCTCCGGCATCGGCCAGGGCACCGGCGCCGACCCCTTGGAATCGCGGCTTTCGCGCAGGGTGTCGAGGGCGGCCGCGAGACAGGGGTCGTGGCCGGTCGCCAGCCCCGGCAGGGCCTCGGCCAGCCGCCCGACCGCCCGCGCATCCCCGCCCGAAAGCACCATCCGCCCGGCAATGGGCGCGACCGCGCGGACAAAGGCGGCCAGATCCGCCGCGGTCAGCTCCGCCGCCCGGTTCTTGAGGTCGAACTGCAGATGCCCGCCCCCGGGCGCCGCCGGATCCGCGACAAGATCGGCGCAAAGGTCTTCGAGCAGCGCGACCCGGACCGCAGTCTCGCGACCCGCATCGTCGCGACGGCGCAGGCGGCGCAGCAGATCCGCATCGGCCTGCGCCACCGGGCCGGTGCCGGTGGTGCCGCGGTCGAGCATCTCGTCATGCAGGATGGCAAAGCCGCCGCCCGCATGGCGCAGAATGTCCACCTCGACCCGCGCGATGCGGGAACAGCGGATGGCGCGACGCCCCGTCGCGGAACTCGGCGGCGACGAAATTCATCGTGCCGATGAAGCCCGCCACGAAGCGCGTCGCCGGATTGCGGTAGATCCGCGCGGGCGTATCGGACTGTTCGATCCTGCCGTCGCGCAGGACGATGATGCGGTCGGAAAGGGCCAGCGCCTCGTCCCGGCCATGGGTGACGAAGATGGTAGTGATGCCCAGGCGATGCTGGATCTTGCGCAATTCGTCGCGCAGATGCTGGTCGAGGCTTGCGAAAGGCTCGTTCAGCAGCAGGATCTTCGGCTCCAACGCCACCCGCTGTTGCTGGCCGCCCGAAAGCTGCCAGACCCGGCGAGTGCCGAAGCCCTCAAGCCCGACCAGCGCCAGGACCTCGTCCACCTTGGCGCGGATCTGCGGCCGCGCCAGCCCGCGCAGCTTCAGCCCGAAGGCGATATTCCCCGCCACATCCATATGCGACCAGAGCGCATGGATCTGGAACACCCTTCCGGTGGGACGGCGCTCGGGCGGCAGGCGGGTCACGTCCTGGCCGTCGATCAGCACCGCGCCGCCATCGGGGCGCTCGAAGCCGCCGATCATGCGCAGGATGGTGGATTTCCCCGAGCCCGACGGGCCGAGAAGGCAAAGCAGCTCGCCATCCGCGAGGTCGAGCGAGACGGATTTCACCACCTCCTGCCCGGCGAAGGACTTGATCAGAGGCGATAGCGTCAGATCCGACATGGGGTCACACTCCGAAACCGCGGTCGAAGCTGGCCGATCCCACCAGGCGGCGGGCGAACATCAGCGCGAAGAAACTGGCAGTCCACGGCAGGACCGAAAGCACGACGCCATATTGCACCACGATCTGGTTGTTGATGAAGGTGATCATCAGGACCGGCATGGTGCGAATCTGCGGCGCGCCGATCAGCCAGGCGCCCTCGGTCTCGTAGAAGGTGCCGACGAAGGTCAGCGGGATGGCGGCGAAGATCGTCGGCGCGGCCTGGGGCAGGCAGACCGACCAGAACACCCGCAGCGGCCCGGCGCCCGCGTCCCGCGCGGCCTCTTCCATCCGGCGGTCGACGTTCTGAAAGGCGGCGGCGGGGATCCAGATCATCATCAGCGTGCCGACCAACTGGATCAGCACCACACCCCGGAAGTTCGCGATCAGCCCCAGCCCCAGGAAGATCCCGGCGATCGCCACCAGCAGGCGAATTTCGGAAAGGCATGACCGGCCAGGAAGGACAGGAAGGACAGGAAGGACAGGAACAACAGGTTCCGCCCCGGGAAATCCATCCGCGCGAGGGCATGGGCCGCGGGCAGGCAGATCACCGCCGAAATCACCGCGACGGTCAGCGAAAGCTTCACCGAAAGCAGGAAGTCGGCAAGCTTCAGCACCGCCTCTTTCTGCGCGCCGCTCGACAGCACCACCGCGACCACCGCGCGCGAGAACCCGCCGCAAAGCGCCAGATCCTGCAGTTGCACCAGGCCGGTGGTCTCGGGCAGCACGCCCTCGGCGATGGCGGTCAGCACCTGGTCGGACCAGACCGGGGTCATGCTCACCACGCCCCGGGCCAGAAGCTGGATCGACTGGGTGTTGCCCGCCGAACGGGAGCCGCCTTCGTAAAGCGAGGGCGCCAGATCGCGCCGGATCTCCCAGGCCGGGGTCAGGGCCTCGGCGCCGAAAGCCTCGGTGTAATTGTCGGCGGTGAAACGGTCGGAATCGCGGCCATTGGCCTCATGGATGGCGCGGCGGACGAAATTCCCGCCCGAACCGCCCTTGTCGGGGCGGTTGTAGATGAACTGGCCAGGATTGGCCTTGGTCAAGGCGGTCAGCTTTTCCCTGCTTTTCGGCGCATCCTCGGGCGAAAGCCGGATGGCGTCATAGGCCAGAAGCACCTGACTGCCGCGCCAGGGCAGCGAATAGGGCGTCTCGACCGCATCGGGATTGACGCGCGACCAGTTTTCCAGCCCGGCCTCGGCCATGTTGACCCAAAGCCCGGCCTCGATGGTGCCCTCAAGCTCATGGGGGCGGAAGGCCTCGAACATCTCGGCCCGCGGATCGGCGCCCGAGGCCAGCGCGGCCAGGGCGCGGTCGCCGATCCGCAGCCCGGCATTGTCCCCGGCATCGACCACCCGCAGCGTGACGCCCGGCCCGGTCGCAGCGAAGCGGGGCACGACCACATTGGCCCAGAAATCCGTGACGTTCGAATCCGAACTGGAATGGACGTAGAGCACGCCGTCCCGCGCCAGCGCGACACGGGGCAGTGCAAGGCCGACGGCGCCAAGCGCGGCCGGGCGAAGAAGAAAGGAGCGACGATCCATGAGTCGTGACCTTTCGGGTTGACCGGCGATGGCCGCTTTTCGCGCGCGGCTGCGACAGCGGCGAGACAAAACCGCAAAGGTTTGCTGACAACGTGTGCAAGCCCCCCGGCCAAGCCCCCAAGCCCCCCCCCGGGCCAAGGGTTTTGAAGCCCCTTGCCGCGCCATGCTTTTCGCTTTAGCCTCGTCCCCGATTACTCGTTGGGGTGTCCCGGGCGACCGGGGCTGAGAGGCGTCAGCCAACCCATCGAACCTGATCCGGTTCATACCGGCGGAGGGAACGGGTAGCTTGCAAGGGCCGGTCGCGCGCGCGTGTCTTCGAACGCGCCCGTTCCGTGCAATGCGCCCCCGATCCGTCGATCGTTCATGGGGGCGGCGTGACTTCAATCGCATTGACCATCGCGGGATCCGACAGCGGCGGCGGCGCCGGGATCCAGGCCGATCTGAAGACCTTCGCCGCGCTTGGCTGCTATGGCGCCAGCGTCCTGACCGCCGTGACCGCGCAGAACACCCGCGCCGTGACGGCGGTCGAGGTGCTGGCGCCCGGGATCATCACCGCACAGATCGAAGCGGTTTTCGACGATCTCGCCGTGGGCGCGGTCAAGATCGGCATGCTGGGCGACCCCGGGGTGATCCGGGCGGTGGCTGAAAGCCTGCGCCCGATCCTGCGCGACCGGGCGCTGCCGGTGGTGCTCGATCCGGTGATGGTGGCGAAATCGGGCGACCGGCTGCTCGATGCCGAGGCGATCGCCGCGCTGAAATCCGAACTCCTGCCGCTCGCGACCGTGCTGACCCCCAATCTGCCGGAGGCGGCGGAACTGCTGGGCCAGACCGCCGCCCGGGATCTGCCGCAGCAAGAGGCGCAGGGGCGGGCGCTCGGCGCGCTCGGCCCGGCCTGGGTGCTGATGAAGGGCGGGCATGCGGCCGGGCCGGTCTGCACCGACCTTCTCGTCGGGCCCGAGCGGCATGTCCTGACCGCCCCCCGCATCGCGACCGAAAACACCCATGGCACCGGCTGCACCCTTTCGGCCGCCATCGCCGCCGGGCTGGCCCGGGGCGGCACTGTGCCGCAGGCGGTCGCGCGGGCGCATCGCTATCTGCAAGGCGCCATCGCCGCCGCCGACCGGCTGAAGGTCGGATCCGGCCACGGGCCCGTGCATCACTTCCACGCCCTGCCCGGGGTGGCGCCATGACCATCCGCATTCTTGGCGCGGGCGTGATGGGCCTGGCCCTTGCCACCGAACTGACCGCGCGCGGCCAACAGGTCGAACTGGTCGACCCCCGGCCAGTGCCCGGGCCGCATGGCTGTTCGTGGTGGGCGGGCGGCATGCTCGCGCCCCATTGCGAGGCCGAATCCGCCGAGGAGCCGGTCGAGCGGCTTGGCCTGCAGGCCATCGACTGGTGGGACCGTCATGCCGGAGGGGTGACGCGCCGGGGCACCCTTGTCCTCGCCCTGTCACGCGACCGGGCGGAACTGGCCCGGTTCGCGCGCCGCAGCCGGGGGCACCGCGCGCTCGACGCCGAGGGGATCGCGGCGCTGGAACCGGATCTGGCCGGGCGGTTCGCCTCATGCCTCTTCTACGCCGAAGAGGCGCATCTGACGCCGCGCAGGGCCCTGGCCGAATTGCGGCGGCGGCTTGAGGCGCAGGGCGTCCCCTTCCACGACGCCCCACCCCAAACCATGCCCGAAACTGTCATCGACGCGCGCGGCTTCTCCGCCCGCGACACCCTGCCCGACCTGCGCGGCGTGCGGGGCGAGATGCTGGTCCTGCGCAGCGATGAGGTCACTTTGACGCGACCGGTGCGGCTTCTGCATCCGCGTATCCCGCTTTATGTCGTGCCGCGCGGCGATGGCATCTTCATGCTGGGCGCGACGATGATCGAAAGCGACCGGCGCGGCGCGATCACCGCGCGGTCGGTGCTGGAACTGCTGTCGGCGGCCTATGCGCTGCACCCCGCCTTCGGCGAGGCCGAGGTGCTGGAAACCGGCGCAGACCTGCGCCCGGCCTTTGCCGACAACCTGCCAAGGCTGCGCCGAAGCGGCGGGCGGCTTCATGCCAACGGGCTTTACCGCCACGGCTTTCTGCTGTCGCCCGCCGTCGCACGCATGGCCGCCGACCATCTGGAATGCGGCACCATCCCCGAATTCATGGACGAGGTCACCTGATGGACATCACGCTGAACGGCGAAGCCTGCCGGACCCATGCCGCCACCCTGGCCGATCTTCTGGCCGAGCAGGGCTTCGGCGCCAAGGTCGCCACCGCCCGCAACGGCGCCTTCGTTCCCGCCGCGCGGCGCGCCGCGACCCCTGTCGCCCAGGGCGACCGGATCGAGGTCGTCGCGCCGATGCAGGGGGGCTGAGCCATGCCGCAACCACAAGAATCTCACGGGCCGGTCTTCTACGGCGTCGCGCTGGACAGCGCGCTGATGCTGGGCACGGCGCAATATCCCTCGCCCGATGTGCTGGCGGCGGCCTTCCGCGCCGCGACCCCCGCAGTCGCCACCGTCTCGCTTCGGCGCGAACAGGGCGGCGGGCAGGATTTCTGGCGGCTGGTGCAGGGGCTCGGCACCCGCATCCTGCCCAATACCGCCGGCTGCCACAGCGTCAAGGAGGCCGTCACCACCGCCCATATGGCGCGAGAGCTGTTCGACACCCGATGGATCAAGCTTGAGGTGATCGGCCATGCCGACACGCTGCAACCCGATGTGCTGGCGCTGGTCGAGGCGGCGCGGATCCTGTGCGAGGACGGGTTCGAGGTCTTTCCCTATTGCACCGAGGACCTGACCATCTGCGCGAGGCTTATCGAGGCCGGATGCCGCGTCCTTATGCCATGGGGTGCGCCGATCGGATCGGGGCTGGGGCTGAACAACGCCTATGGCCTGCGCACCTTGCGGGCGCATTTCCCCGATCTGCCGCTGGTGGTCGATGCCGGGATCGGCCTGCCCTCGCATGCCGCCCAGGCGATGGAGATGGGCTATGACGCCGTCTTGCTGAACACCGCCGTCGCGAAGGCTGGCGATCCCGCAGGGATGGCGCGCGCCATGGCGCTGGCGGTCCGGGCGGGCCGCGCCGCCTTCCTGGCCGATCCAATGGGGCCGCGCGACATGGCCGCCCCCTCGACCCCCGTGATCGGAAAGGCTTTCCTCGCATGAACCTGCCGCGCTTCTACCCGATCTTCGACCATTCCGACTGGCTGGCGCGGATGCTGCCCCTGGGCGTGAAACTGGTGCAACTGCGCGTGAAGGACCGCCCCGGGGCCGAGACCCGCGACCAGATCCGCCGCGCCCGCGCGCTTTGCACCGCCCATGGCGCCACGCTTGTCGTGAACGACCACTGGCGGATCGCGCTGGAAGAGGGCTGCGACTGGATCCACCTGGGGCAAGAGGATCTGGACACCGCCGATCTGGCGGCGATCCGGGCCGGGGGGCTGCGGCTCGGCCTTTCGACCCATGACGAAGGCGAGTTGGCGCGGGCCATGGCGCTCGGGCCAGATTACATCGCGCTCGGGCCGATCTGGCCGACGATCCTCAAGAAGATGAAATGGCACCGCCAGGGGGCCGGGAAGCTGACCGAATGGAAGGCGCGGATCGGCGCCACGCCGCTTGTCGCCATCGGCGGGCTGAGCACCGCCCGCGCGCCCGAGGCCTTCGCGGCAGGCGCGGATGTGGTTTCGATGGTGACCGACATCACCCTGAACACCGACCCCGAGGCGCGAGTGCGCGAATGGCTGCGGGTGACGGCATGAGCCGCTATGCCCGCCAGATCGTCCTTCCGCAGATCGGGCCCGGGGGCCAGGCGCGGATCCGCGCCGCCCATGCGCTGGTGGTGGGCGCGGGGGGGCTGGGCGTGCCGGTGGTGCAATATCTGGCCGGGGCGGGCCTTGGCCGCATCACCCTGGTCGATCCCGACCGGGTCGAGGAGACCAACCTGCACCGCCAGCCGATCTATGGCGCCGCGATCGGCCAGCCCAAGGCGCTGGCCGCCGCGGCCTTCGCAACCACGCTGAACCCCGAAGTGCGGGTCGATCCGGTGGTGGGTTGGCTGACGCCGGAAAACGCGCCCGGGCTGATCGCGGCGGCGGATCTGGTTCTGGACTGCGCCGACAGTTTCGCCGCCAGCTATACCCTGTCGGACCTGTGCCTTGCGGCGCGAAAGCCGCTGATCTCGGCCTCGGTCCTGGGGCTTTCGGGCCATGTCGGCGGGTTCTGCGGCGGCGCGCCCTCGCTGCGCGCGGTGTTTCCCGACCTGCCCGGGGATCTGGCGACCTGCGCCAGCGCGGGCGTCCTGGGCCCGGTGGTGGGGATGTTCGGCACGCTTCAGGCGCAGATGGCGCTGGCGGTGGTGACGGGGCAGCAGCCCTCGCCCCTGGGGCTTTTGCTTCGTCACGACATGGCCGGGTTCCGCAGCGCGGGCTTTCGCTTCGACGATGCGCCAGAGCCCGAGGCGCCACCGCATCGCTTCATCGCCAGATCCGCGCTGCGGGCCGGGGATTTCCTGGTCGATCTGCGCGATACGGCCGAGGCCCCCCGCCCCGCCGCCCCCCATGCCCAAAGGCTGCGGGTCGAGGATTTCGGCCCCGCGGGCCCCCGTCCCGCGCCGGGCCAGCGCGCCGTCCTCGCCTGCCGGTCGGGCCTGCGCGCCTGGCGCGCGGCGGACCGGCTGCGCCCGCACTGGCCGGGCGAAATCGTGCTTCTGGCCGATACCGACACCCCTCAAGGAGAGACCCGATGAAACCCACCCTCGCCGCGCTGGCAACCCTGCTGGCCCTGAGTTCGCCCCTGCGGGCCGAGCAGCCCGACAGGCTGACCCTGATCCTCGACTGGTATGTGAACCCCGATCACGCACCGATCATCCTCGCGCAGGAGCGCGGCTTCTTTGCCGATCAGGGCCTTGAGGTCGAGGTGATCGCCCCCGCCGATCCGACCGAGCCGCCGAAGCTGGTCGCGGCGGGCCGCGCCGATCTGGCGGTCAGCTACCAGCCGCAATTGCACCTCCAGGTGCATGAGGGGCTGCCGCTTCTGCGCGTCGGCACCCTGGTCGCCACGCCGCTGACCTGCCTGATGGTCGATGCCGACGGCCCGGTGCAAAGCATCGCCGATCTGCGCGGGCGCAAGGTGGGCTATTCCGTCTCGGGCATCCAGGAGGCGATGATGGCCGCCATGCTGCGCCCGGCCGGGCTGACCACGGCGGATGTCGAGATGATCAACGTCAACTGGTCGCTGACGCCCGCAGTGCTGACCGGCCAGGTCGATGCGGTGATCGGGGCGTTTCGCAATTTCGAACTGACCCAGATGCGGCTGGCGGGCGGTAACGGGCGCTGTTTCTACCCCGAAGAGGAAGGCATGCCGTCCTATGACGAACTGATCTTCGTCGCCCATGCCGAAACGCTGGACCCCGACCGCATCGCCCGCTTCTTGGCCGCCATCGAGCGCGGGACGGAATTCATGCTCAACCACCCCGACGAGGCGTTCGAGATCTTCGCCGCCACCTCGCCCGACCTGTCGGACGAATTGAACACCCGGGCCTGGGCCGAGACGCTGCCGCGCTTCGCGCTCAGCCCGGCGGCGCTGGACCATGGCCGCTATGCGCGGTTCGAGGCCTTCCTGCTCGAATCCGGGATGATCGAGAGCGTGCTGCCGGTCTCGTCGCTCGCGCTCGACCCCGGCGCGGAACGCTGAGCGTGACGCCGGGGCTTGAGGGACAGGTCCTGATGGGCGGCAAGGCGCTGTTCCCGCCCTTGCGGCTGGAACTGGCGCCAGGCGGCTGGACCTCGCTTCTCGGGCCCTCGGGCGTGGGGAAATCGACGCTCCTGCGCCTTTTGGCGGGCCTGCCGATCGGCGGCAGCTTCAGCGGCCGGATCCTGAACCCCGCGCCGGTGGCGCTGATGGCGCAGGATCCGTGCCTTCTGCCCTGGCTGACCGTGCGCCAGAACGCGGCGCTTGGCGCCCGGCTGCGGGGCGAAAGGACGGATCCCGGGCGGCTTGACACCATCCTGACGCGGGCGGGGCTGGCCGATCACGCCGCGAAATATCCGGCCGCGCTGTCGGGCGGCCAGCGCCAGCGGGTGGCGCTGGCGCGCACGCTGATGGAGGATCGCGCGCTGGTCCTGCTGGACGAGCCCTTCTCGGCGCTGGATGCCGGGATGCGGCTGGCGATGCAGGACCTGGCCTGCGCGCTGCTGACGGGCCGCACCGTGCTGATGGTGACCCATGATCCGGCCGAGGCCGCCCGCCTTTCCGACCGCATCCTGCTGCTGCAGGGCCCCGGCAAGGGGCTGAGCCGGATCGACGCGCCCGGAACGCCCGCGCCGCGCGCGCCCTCGGACCCCGGGGTGCTGGCCTGCCAGGCCCGGCTGCTGACCCTTCTGGTCGAGGGGGCCGGGCCATGACCGCAAGGCGGATCCTTTCGGCACTGGCGATTTTCGGCGGTTTCCTTCTGTTCTGGCAGGGGATCGTCTGGCTTACCGGCCTGCCGCCCTTCCTGCTGCCCGGGCCGCGCGCGGTGGCCGAGGCGCTGGTCACCCACCGCCTGCCGCTGTTCCGCGCGGGCCTGCGCACGCTGGCCGAGATCCTTGCCGGTTTCACCCTTGGCGCCGTGGCGGGCAGCGCGCTTGCCATCGCCATGGCGGCTTTCCCGGGGCTTGCCCGCGCGCTGCGCCCGGCGCTTCTGCTGTCGCAGGTGATCCCGATCTTCGCGCTGGCGCCGATCCTGACGCTGTGGCTGGGCTATGGCATGGCGCCGAAGATCGTGGTCGCGGCGCTGATCTGCTTCTTTCCCGTCGCCTCGGCCTTTCTCGACGGGCTGGAGCGGACGCCGCCCGCCTGCCTCGACCTGGCGCGGACCATGGGCGCGCCCGCCTGGCGGCAGATGGCGCGGATCCGCATCCCGATGGCGCTGCCGATGCTGGGCAGCGGGCTGCGGCTGGCCGCCGTCTATGCGCCCATCGGCGCGGTGATCGGCGAATGGGTCGGCGGATCGGAGGGGCTTGGCGCGGTGATGATCCATGCCAACGGGCGGATGCGGATCGACCTGACCTTCGCCGCGCTCGCGCTGGTCACCGCGATCGCGCTTGGCTTCCATGCCCTCGTGTCGTCGGTGCTGAGCCGCCTGCTGCGGCGCTGGAACCAGGGCTGACCCCGGAAACCGGGATCAGGGGAAAATGTGGATCGGGGTTCCGACATTCACCATGGAATAGATCTCTTCCATCTCCTTGTCGGTCACCGCGATGCAGCCCGCCGTCCAGTCGCGCCGGTAAACCTTCTTGTTCGGCGCGCCATGGATGAAGATGTCGCCCCCGGGCGACTTGCCCTTGGAGCTGGCATAGGCCCGGTCGGCATTGTTCGGATAGCTGACCATCAGCGACAGGTGATATTCGGAATTCGGATTCTTGTAATTCATGAAATAGGTGCCCTCGGGCGTCTTGCCGTCGCCCTCGAATTCCTTGTGGCCGACCGGAGCGAAGCCGAGCGCGACATCGTATTGCCGCAGCACCCGGCCGTCGCCGATCAGATACATCTTGCGATCGCCCTTGTGGATCTGGATCTCGGTGACCTTGGGGCCATGATATTTCTTGAATTTGGATTTCGGCCCGCAAGCCGCCAGCCCGAAAAGCAGGGCCAGGAAAAGAAGGATTCGAAATGCCCGCATGGTGATGTCCGCTCGTTTTCGCCCGTTTTCGCCGGTTCGTTTTTTTCAATCCGATAGCGGAAATACCCGCTTGAGGCCAGCACGGGCTTTGGCCGCTCACCTCACGGATGCGTTATCCCGGCGGACCTCATTCAGCGCGGCAGGACCGGCGCCTCGGAAACGGGCACGGGATTGAAATCGGGCACCACCCACAATTCCACCCGGCGGTTCAGGCGGCGGCCGGTGGCGGTTTCGTCGCAGGCCATGGGAAGCGCCTCGCCGAACGCCTCGACGCGGGGCAACTGGTCGGGGCGCAGATCGGGGGCGAGCGCGGCCAGATCCTGCCGCACCCGCTCGGCCCGGCCCTCGGACAGCGCCAGATTGGCCGCCGCATCGCCGGTGCCGTCCGAGAAACCGGCAAGGATCAGCGCCTCGGCCGGGAAATGCCCCGCCGCGATCAGCCGCGCAAGCTGCGCCAGGTTTTCCTGCGATCCGGCATCCAGCACCGCGCTGCCATCCTCGAAGCGGAAGGTCAGGGACAGCCGGTCCGCCCCGTCCATCACCGCCGCCAGCCGCTTGAGATCGAAAAGCGAGACATCCTCGCCCGCGCCCCGGATCGCGTTCAAAAGCCGCAGCCCGTCCTGCGTCATCGGCGCGCGCTCGACCGAGCGGTCGATGAACCCCGCCCCGGCCACGATCCGGTCGGCGGCGGGGGTGGCCAGGAACTCCAGGAATTCGCGCGCCAGAAGCGGCAGGCGGCGCGGCGGCACCAGCAGGTAAAGCGGCAGCGCCAGGGGGTAATCCTCGGCCTTGACCGAGATCGGGCGCGGCAGCAGCGGAAAGCCACAACTGTCGGCCAGGGGCAATTCGGCGGCGGGCGCGACCTCGGCCCGGCCGGTGATCGCCAGCGCCCAGGGGTCGCGCGCCACCGCAAGCGCCAGCGCGGCCATGTCGGGATGGGTCACATCGGCGCGGACCGGCGCGCCAAGCCGCGCCGCCAGCGCCCGGCCCATGTCGCTTTCGGGATCCAGCGCATGCAGCACCAGGGGCATGTCCGGCCCGCCCAGATCGGCCCAGTTCCGCGCCTCGCCCGCCAGCGCGCGCGCCAGATCCACGGTCGAGATCCGGGGCGTGGGATTTCCGGGCGCCATCACCGGCACCAGCGCATCCAGCGCCAGCGCCCGCGCGCCAGGGCCGTCGCGGAAGGACAGTTCAAGTTCCGCCGCGCCCGAGGCGCGCAACGCCCCGGCCTCGTCCGGGGGGACGGGGGTGAAGGAAAGCTCGGCCAGTATCTTGCGATCCTCGGGCTCCATCACCCGGGCGGCCCAGACCTGCGGCGCCTCGGGCGGGATTTCCTCGTAGATCAGGCCCCGCCCCTCGGCAAAGGCGCGGAACAGGCCGGGCAGCAGCCGCGTCCCGGCGTCCTCGGCCCCGGTCAGCCGGATCTCGGCCCGGGGGACGGTCAGGTCGGGGCAGGCCGGGCCCTCGCAGATCACGCCATGACCATCCACGGTCAGCGCGCCATAGGCGGTGTCGATACGGTAGAATTCACCGTCATAGCCCAGAAGCGTGCCGGGGATCACGATATTCCCCTCGCGCGAGATCAGGGTGACATCCTGCGCCCGGGCCGCCGATCCCCAGACCGCTTGTGCAAAGAGCAGCGCGGCGAGAACCGCCGCGCGCAAGGCCGTTACCATTGTTACCCGCCAACCCTGTCCGCTTCCCGCACCCGCTTTCGTGGCGCCTCACGTCTGGGGCGCCACGATCCGGGGCGCGCCTCAATTCGCGGCGGCGAGTGTCGTCCCGGAGGCGAGATTATTCAACACCAGAATATCGCCCACGGCACCGCAATCGGGCATGGCCAGCGTCAGGTCGGTCCGGGTGACGGCGCCCTTTTCCGACAGAAGCGTCTCGCCCAGAAGCTCGCGCCCGCAGGTGAGATCGGTCACCGCCGCCTCGACCACCGGCTCGGCGGTGACGCCCGCGGGCCAGGTATAGACCGCCGCCATCATCGGCAACGCCGACGAGGGGCTGCCCAGCGAAACGATATAGCCGCCATTGGCCGAGACCGGGTTTTCGGCCCAGACATGGCCGGGCTGGCCGTAATCCGCACCGGCCTCCATGGCATGGAGCTGGAAGGCATCGTCCGCCATCCATTGCACGGCGAAGCGGCGAAGCGTTTCCACGCCCGGGATCCCGACCGCATCGCGCAGGACGCTGGCATCGGCCAGAAGCGCCGAGACCTCGCCCGTCGCCTCCAGCGCGGGAAGGTCGATGACGACACGCCCGTCGGCGCCGATCTCTTCGGCAATGGCAAGGCCCGCATGGCGCAGCACCACCCGCTCGCCGATATTGCAGGGCGCGGTGATGGTGACCGACAGCATGGCCTGCGGCTGTGCGACCAGCGCCATCCGGGGCGTGCATTCCTGTTGTGCGGCAGGCACGACCGGCGGCGTCACGGGGGCCGGGGGCAGAGCCGGGGCATCGGTCAGCGCGGCAAGCTCAAGCACCCCGGCCGCGGGCGGAGCCGTCTCGACCACGGCAAGGCCGCCCGTCAAGTCCGCCTCGGGCAGAGCCGTGCCGGAAAGATCCGCCAGAGCGAGCGGCTCGGGATCCTGTTCCGCCATCGGAAGCGATTCGGCCACGCCGTCGGGCAGGGCCTCCGGGGTGGCGGCAAGAAGCGCGCCCTCGGGCAGCAGCGGGTCGGCGGCGGGAACGGCCCCGGAGGCGACCGTTTCGATATTCTGCGGCTTTTCGACCGCCTCGGCGATCTGGTCGCGGTCGCCATAGAGGGTCTGGACCAGATGACCCGCCGCAAGCGCGACCCCGATCACCGCCCCGGCACGCAGAAGGCTGCGCTTCCTGTTCATTTCACCACCCCAAAAGCCAATGCCCTTTGGCGCTTTCTGCCCGGCAAAGCGGGCGATCGCATGGCGATTCCGGGGAATGTTTACAGCCCGCGCGGCACCACTGCCGCGATCCCGCCGCAATCGGCGGGATCTCAGGCCGCAAGCCGCGTCAGACGATGCGGCCGTGGCAGTGCTTGAACTTCTCGCCCGAGCCGCAGGGGCAGGGATCGTTCCGGCCCGGATTGCCCCAGGTCGCGGGATCGGCCTCGTCGAAGCCCTCAAGCCGGGCCTGCACGCCGGGCGAATCCCCGGGCCGACGCTGCTCGGCCTCGGCGGTGACGCGGGCCCCCGCCGCCGCCTGCTGGGCGGCCAGCATCTGCGCCATCATCTGTTCCTGCTCTTCCTTCGACAGCGGGCGGATGCGCGACAATTGCTGCGTCACCTGCTGGCGCAGGCTGTTGAGCATGGATTCGAAAAGCTGGAAGGCCTCGGTCTTGTATTCGTTCAGGGGATCGCGCTGCGCGTAGGAGCGGAAACCCACGACCGAGCGCAGATGCTCCAGCCGCAGCAGATGTTCGCGCCATTTGCCGTCGATGGCCTGCAGCAGGACCTGCTTTTCGATCTGCTTCAGGGTATCGGGTCCGAAGGCCTCGGCCTTTTCGGCCATCATCCGGTCGGCATTCTGGATGATCCGCTCGGCCATGGCGGCCTGGTCCACGCCCTCTTCGGCGGCCCAGTCGGCGACCGGCATGTCCATCGACAGCCGCTCGCGCCCGGCCTCTTTCAGCCCCTCCAGATCCCAGGCGTCGGGATAGGTCTTCGGCGGCATGAATTCGTCGACCATTTCGTCGATGACCTGATGGCGCATGTCCTCGGCCACTTCCGAGACATGTTCGGCCTGCAAGATCTCAAGCCGCTGGCTGAAGATCACCTTGCGCTGGTCGTTCATCACGTCGTCGAACTTCAGCAACTGCTTGCGGATGTCGAAGTTGCGGCCCTCGACCTTGGCCTGGGCCTTTTCCAGCGACTTGTTCACCCAGGGGTGGACGATGGCCTCGCCCTCTTTCAGTCCCAGCGTGGTCAGCACCTTGTCGAGCCGTTCGGACCCGAAGATCCGCATCAGGTCGTCTTCCAGGCTGAGGAAGAACGACGAGCGCCCCGGATCGCCCTGCCGACCCGAGCGGCCGCGAAGCTGGTTGTCGATGCGGCGGCTTTCGTGACGCTCGGTCGCCAGGACGAACAGGCCCCCGGCCTCAAGCACCCTGGCCTTTTCCTCGGCATGTTCGGCCTCGATCCGCGCGCGCAGCGCCACCGGATCGGCATCGGGATTGGCGTCGAGCTCCTCGATCACCTTCATCTCGACATTGCCGCCAAGCTGGATGTCGGTGCCCCGGCCCGCCATGTTGGTGGCGATGGTGACGGCGCCCAGACGGCCCGCATCGGCGACGATCTTGGCCTCTTGCTCATGCTGGCGGGCGTTCAGCACGTTATGGGCGATGCCCTCGCGCTTGAGCAGGTCCGAGAGCATTTCGGATTTCTCGATCGAGGTGGTGCCGACAAGGATCGGCTGGCCCTTGGCATGGGCCTCGCGGATCTCGGCCACGATGCCTTCGAATTTCTCGCGCGCGGTGCGGTAGACCTGATCGTGTTCGTCCTTGCGCGCCACGGGGCGGTTCGTCGGAATCTCGACCACGCCCAGGCCGTAGATCGTCATGAATTCCTCGGCCTCGGTGGCGGCGGTGCCGGTCATGCCCGCCAGCTTGTCGTAAAGCCGGAAGTAGTTCTGGAAGGTCACGCTGGCCAGCGTCACGTTCTCGGGCTGGATCTTGACGCCCTCCTTGGCCTCGATGGCCTGGTGCAGACCGTCCGACAGGCGGCGGCCCTTCATCATCCGGCCGGTGAATTCGTCGATCAGCACGACCTCGTCGTCGCGCACGATGTAATTCTGGTCGCGGTGGAACAGCTTGTGCGCGCGCAGGCCCTGGTTGACGTGATGGACGATGGTGGTGCTTTCGGGATCGTAGAGGCTCTGGCCCTCGGGCAGGATGCCGTGCTCTTGCAAAAGCGCCTCGATCTGGTCGTTGCCTTCCTCGGTGAAGGTGACGCTGCGCTGCTTTTCGTCGATCACATAGCCGTCCTCGGCCAGGAGCGGGATCAGCTTGTCGATCTGGATGTAGAGATCCGAGCGGTCCTGCGACGGGCCCGAGATGATCAGGGGCGTCCGCGCCTCGTCGATCAGGATCGAATCCACCTCGTCGACGATGGCGAAGTTGTGCCCGCGCTGCATCATCTCCTCGACCGAGCCCTTCATGTTGTCGCGAAGGTAGTCGAAGCCCAGTTCGTTGTTGGTGGCATAGGTCACGTCGGCCAGATAGGCCGCGCGCTTCTCGGCATCGGGCTGGTAGGGATAGACGACGCCCGTCGTCAGCCCCAGCTTCTTGTGCACCTTGCCGATGGTGTCGGCGTCGCGCTTGGCAAGGTAGTCGTTCACCGTGACGACATGCACGCCCTTGCCGGTCAGCGCGTTCAGATAGGCCGGAAAGGCCGCGACAAGGGTCTTGCCCTCGCCCGTCCGCATCTCGGCGATATTGCCCTGGTGCAGGAAGATCCCGCCCTTGAGCTGCACGTCGAAGGCCCGCAGGCCAAGCGCGCGCTTCGCGGCCTCGCGGCAATTGGCGAAGGCCTCGGGCAGGATGGCGTCCAGCTTTTCGCCGCCCTCCTGCACGCGCTTCTGGAATTCGCGGGTCTTCTCGACCAGCCCCTCGTCGGAGAGCGCGGCGAATTCCGGCTCCAGCGCATTGATCTTGGCGACCAGCGGTCGGACCGCCTTGACCTTTCGGTCATTGGCATTGCCGAAGACCTTCTTAGCAAGCGTTCCAAGACCCAGCATGATATCTCCGTGCGGCGCTTCTTGCGATATCGTGTGAGGCTGTGACTTGCCCGCCCCCACCGCCTTCCATAGAAAAGCCTGAAGAAGGACCCGAACAGCCCCGTCCCACGCGACTGTCGCGATGTAAGGGCTTGACGGCGCATAGTCAACGTGGCGCAACCCCGCGCCGCAGATCAGGAGTGGGCCAAATGTCGAAACCGATGCGCCGCGGCGCTGCATTCGCGGCGGTTCTCGCCCTGGCGGCGCCCGCCTTCGCGCCCGCCGCGCTGGCGCAGGATGGTGGCGCGACGGGCGCCACCGTCATCGCCACCGTCAACGGGACCGAGATCACGCTGGCCCAGGTCATCGCGCTGCGCGAGAGCCTGCCGAGCGAGCTTCTCCTGCTGGAAGACGACATGCTTTTCAACGCCATCGTCGAGCAGTTGATCCAGCAGCAGGTGCTGGCCCAGACCCGCGAGACGCTTTCGCCGCGCGACGAGGCCAACCTGGCCATCACCCGGATGGATTACCTTTCCGGCGTCGCCATGGAGGCGATCATCGCCGAAGGCGTGAACGAGGCGGCCATCGAGGCCACCTATGAGGAATTGATGGCAGGCGTGCCCCCGGTCACCGAATACAGCGCCGCCCATATCCTTGTCGAAACCGAGGCCGAGGCGATCGAGATCAAGCAATCCATCGACGAAGGCGCCGATTTCGGCGAGGTGGCGCGGGGGGCCTCGCTCGATCCCGGCTCGGCCGCCGCCGGGGGCGAGATGGGCTTTTTCGACCCCGCCCGCATGGTCAAGCCATTTCAGGATGCGGTGATCGCCGCCGAAAAGGGCGTGGTCACCGATCCGGTGCAATCCGAATACGGCTGGCATGTGATCCTGGTCCATGAACAGCGCGAGATCCGCCGCCCGACCCTGGACGAGGCCCGCGCCGAAGTCGCCTCCGAGGTCGAGCGCCGCCTGATCGCCGCCGAGATCGAGCGGCTGTCGGCCGAGGCCGAGATCACCCGCCCCGGCGCGGATCTGGATCCCGCGCTGATGAAGAACACCGCTCTCATCGACTGAGAAAGCATCATGGCAAAGACCGATTGGAAGACCGAGGCGAAAGCCCTGAAGAAGAAGCTCAAGGCGCTGAAGGCCTCGCTGGGCGAGACACTCGGCCCGGTGGCCGAAAAGCTGCAAGACCGCGTGGCCGAGGCGGTTGAAGAGGTCGTCGCGGTGACCCGCAAGGCCTCCAAGCAGGTCTCGCCGCTGGCGCCCGCCGAATTTCCCGTCCTGCCGCTGATCAAGGGGGCGGAATTCGCCGCCATCGGCGCCGGGATCAAATACCAGGGCCGCAAGGATGTGATGCTGGTGCGGCTTGCGCCGGGCACCGCCATCGCCGGGGCCTTCACCCGCTCGACCACCCGCTCGGGCTGCGTGCGCGACTGCGAGGCGAAGCTGGCCACCAAGGTGCCCGCGGGTGCCGGTGCCGCCATCGTGGTGAACTCCGGCAATTCCAACGCCTTCACCGGCAAGGTCGGCGACAAGGCGGTGGCGGCAGTGACCGGGGCGGTGGCCTCGGCGCTCGGCCTGCCCGCAAGCCGGGTGTTCTCCTCCTCGACCGGCGTGATCGGCGAACCGCTGCCGCATGAGAAGATCACCGCCGTCGTTCCGGCGCTGGCCGCCGAACTGTCGGAAACCGGCATCGAGACCGCCGCCCAGGCGATCATGACCACCGACACTTTCCCCAAGGGCGCCAGCGCCGTGATCGAGGGCGAGGGCGGCCCGATCCATATCGCCGGGATCGCCAAGGGCTCGGGCATGATCGCGCCGGATATGGCGACGATGCTGGTCTATATCTTCACCGACGCCAGGATCGGCCCGGCGAACCTTCAGAAGATGGTCGGCCGGAACCTGGGCGCGACCTTCAACTCGATCACCGTGGACAGCGACACCTCGACCTCGGACACGCTGCTGGTGGCCGCAACCGGGCTTTCCCCCGCCGCGCCCCTGCGCGCGACGGGCCCCGTCGCCAAGGCCTTCGAGTCCGCGCTGGCCCGCGTCATGCACGACCTTGCGCTACAGGTGGTGCGCGACGGCGAGGGCGCGACGAAGCTGGTCGAGATCCGCGTCACCGGCGCCGCCAGCGACGAAGACGCCGCCAAAGTGGCCTTCGCCATCGCCAATTCGCCGCTGGTCAAGACCGCCGTGGCCGGAGAGGATCCCAACTGGGGCCGCATCGTCATGGCCGTCGGCAAATCCGGCGCCGAGGCCGAGCGCGACCGCCTGACCATCCGCTTCGGCGAGATCCTCGTCGCCGAAAAGGGCTGGAAGTCGCCCTCCTACCGCGAGGAGGACGCCGCCGCCTATATGAAGGGGCAGGAACTGACGATCTCGGTCGATCTGGGCCTTGGCCGGGCGAAGCGCACGGTCTGGACCTGCGACCTGACCGACCGCTATATCGAGATCAACGCCGATTACCGCTCCTGATCTTTCCTTGCCACGCGAGGCCGGGGCGTGAAATTCGCCCGGCCCCCGCCCCCGTCCCTGCCAGCGCCGGAACCCCCGCCATGAAACTTCTGCCATGAAACTTCTGCTTGTCGCCGCCGTGGCCCTGATCGACGCCGACGGCCGCGTGCTGCTTGCCCAACGCCCGGAGGGCAAGTCTCTGGCCGGATTGTGGGAATTCCCCGGCGGTAAGGTGGAGCCGGGCGAGTCGCCCGAAACCTGCCTGATCCGCGAATTGCGCGAAGAGCTTGGCATCGACACCTGGGCAAGCTGCCTGGCGCCGCTGACCTTCGCCAGCCACGGCTATGAGGATTTCCACCTGCTGATGCCGCTTTTCGCCTGCCGCCGCTGGGAAGGCATCCCCGCCTCGATGGAGGGCCAGGCGCTGGCCTGGGTCGCGCCCGACCGCTTGCGCGACTATCCGATGCCGCCAGCGGATTTGCCGCTGATCCCGATCCTGCGGGATTGGTTGTAGATTATTCGTGCATAATTCACCTTATTTGCACAATTAATACTGTTTCAAAAAATTACCACAATGCTATCTTGGGCGAATTGGCGGATCCGGGGGGACGAATCACATGCTCAGAACGATTTCGATCGGCAGTTGTATCTCGGTGCAGGGTATCCTTGTCGGCATGGCGAGCGACGGCAAGATGATGGTCAAGGTCGACGACAAGACCTTCGTCGGCCATCCCGTGGCCTCGACCCGTTCGAACTGAAGGCCTTCGGGGCCGCATTTCTCCGGGAAGGCCCGTTTCTTCCGAAAGCGGGGGAGGGCCCGGAGGAAACCCGGTCGGGACGGAAATGAAAAGGGCCGCAGCGGATGCTGCGGCCCTTTCGTTCATCCGTCGACCCGAAAGCGACTCAGTCCAGCGTGCGCTGGACCTCCTCGCGCTCGAAGATCTCGATCACGTCATTGGCGCGCACATCCTCGTAACGCTCGAAGGCCATGCCGCATTCCTGGCCGGACTGCACTTCCTTGACCTCGTCCTTGAAGCGCTTGAGCGTCTTGAGCGTGCCTTCGTGGATCACCACGTTGTCGCGTAGCAGACGCACGCCCGCCGAACGCCGTGCCACGCCCTCGGTGACAAGGCAGCCAGCGACATTGCCGATCCCGGTGATGCGGAAGACTTCAAGGATTTTGGCATAGCCGATGAAGTTCTCGCGCACTTCGGCCTTCAGCAGACCCGAGGCCGCCTTCTTGATGTCGTCGAGCAGATCGTAGATGATCGAGTAGTAACGCAGCTCCACGCCCTTTTGCTGCGCCGCGCCGCGCGCGGTCGCATTGGCGCGGACGTTGAAGCCGATGATCGGCGCGCCCGAAGCCTCGGCCAGGCCAACATCGGAATCGGTGATGGCGCCGACGCCGGAATGCAGGACCCGCACCCGGACCTCGTCGTTGCCCACCTTCTCCAGCGCCTGGATGATCGCCTCGGCCGAACCCTGAACGTCGGCCTTCACCAGAACCGGCAGTTCCGCCACATCCTGGTCGGCCTTGGCCTTGGCCATGAGCTGTTCCAGCGTGGTCGCGGCCCCGGCGGCGGCGCGCTTGTCCTTGGCGGCCTGTTCGCGGTAATCCGCGATCTCGCGCGCCTGCGCCTCCGAGGAAACCACGTCGAGCACGTCGCCCGCCTCGGGCGTGCCGTTCAGGCCCAGAACCTCGACCGGGACCGAGGGTCCGGCTTCGGTCACGGTCTCGCCCCGGTCGTTGACCAGCGCGCGGACCTTGCCCCATTTCTCGCCCACGACGAAGATGTCGCCCTTCTTCAGCGTGCCGTTCTGCACCAGAACCGTCGCGACCGGGCCGCGGCCCACGTCGAGCTTGGCCTCGATCACCGCACCGCGCGCGGCGCGGCCGGGATTGGCGGTCAGTTCCAGAACCTCGGCCTGGATGGCAATGGCCTCCAGAAGCTCGTCGATGCCCTGGCCGGTCTGGGCCGAGACCTCGATGTCCTGCACCTCGCCCGACATCGCCTCGACCACGACCTCGTGCTGAAGCAGGTCGGTGCGGACCTTCTGCGGATTGGCCGCAGGCTTGTCGATCTTGTTGATCGCGACGATCATCGGGACGCCCGCCGCCTTGGCATGGCTGATCGCCTCGACCGTCTGCGGCATCACCGCGTCGTCGGCGGCAACCACCAGGACGACGATGTCGGTGACCTGCGCGCCGCGCGCCCGCATCGAGGTGAAGGCGGCGTGGCCGGGCGTGTCGAGGAAGCTGATCAACTGCCCGTTCGGCGCCCGCACCTGATAGGCGCCGATATGCTGGGTGATGCCCCCAGCCTCGCCCGCGACGACATTGGCCTTGCGGATCCGGTCGAGAAGCGAGGTCTTGCCGTGGTCGACATGGCCCATGATCGTGACGACCGGCGGGCGGCCCACCAGATCCTCGGCCCGGTCCTCGACCGTGTCGATGGCCTGCTCCACATCGGCATCGGTGACGCGCACCGCCTTGTGGCCGAATTCCTCGATCACCAGCTCGGCGGTATCGGCGTCGATGGTCTGGTTCATCGTGACCATCATGCCCATCTTCATCAGCGACTTGACCACATCGGCGGCGCGTTCGGCCATCCGGTTCGCCAGTTCGCTGATCACGATGGTTTCGGGCAGTTGCACGTCGCGCACCTGCTTTTCGGCCTTCTGGCCGAAGCCCATGGCCTTCTGGCGCGCCTTTTCCTGCTTGCGCTTCATCGCGGCAAGGCTGCGCTGGCGCCCGCCCTCTTCGCCGGTGGCGGCGGAAAGGGTCAGCTTGCCCGCGCGGCGACCTTCGTCGCCACGGCGCGCGGCGCCGCGGTCGGTCTCGCGGTTCTCACGCTCGCGGTCGGTCTTGCGCGGGGCAAGGCCGGGCTTGGCATCGGTCGCGCCGGGAGCGGTGCCGGGACGCGGGCGGCTTTGGCCCGCGCCGCGATCCCCGGGAACGGCGGCCGCATCGGCGGGCGCCGCGGCGGCGGGCTCGGCCGGCTGGCGACGCTGGGTGCCAAGGATCTCGGCCTTGCGCGCGGCGGCCTTGGCGGCCGCTTCGGCCTCGGCCTCGCGCTTCTGGCGCTCTTCCTCTTCGGCACGGGCACGCAGGGCGGCCTCGCGCTGGCGATCCTCGCGCTCCTTGGCCTCGATCTCTTCGCGGCGGCGCTGGCGTTCCAGCTCGCGCTCTTTTTCCTCGGCGGCGCGGCGGGCGGCTTCCTCCTGCTCGCGCGCCTTGGCCTGACGCAGGGCGTCCAGCCTGCGCTGCATCTCGGCATCCGAAATGCCTGCGGGCCGCTTGGACGGATCGCCCAGATGGGCATTGCCCGCACCACCCGCCGGTGCGCCAGGCTTGGCCTGCGCAGGCACGACCACGCGCTTGCGCTTGGTCTCGACGACCACCGCATGGGTGCGGCCATGGGAGAAGCTTTGCTTCACCTGACCCGGGCGGTTGCCGCCCCCAAGCCCGAGGGGTTTCTTGCCGTCAGTATCGCTCATCCGTCCTACAGTCCTTCCCGGCGGTCCGTGCCGCCGACCTGCTTGCCCGCTTCGCGCCTGCGAAGCCCGGCAAGCCTTGCCGCTTCCTCTACAACACGGGCCGTGAGTCCACCAGCGCCAAGCGCGGCGTGTATCGCACGTTCCCGGCCAAATGCCAAACCGATTTCCCCCGCGTCCAGGCAGGAAATCAGGCTGTCTTCGCCATCCGGAGGGCGCAGCTTGGCCTTGCCGCGTTCCGATCCGTCCTCGGCCTGGACCAGCACCGCCGCGCGGCCCGAAACCAGCCAGTCCCTGACCTTTTCATAGCCGGTCACCGCCTCGCCCGCCTTGCGCGCCATGGCCAGAAGCTCGACCACCCGCCGCGCCAGAAGATCCTCGACCAGATCGGCAAGACCCTCGGGCGCCTGCACCGGCATCCGCGCCGCGCGCGAGAACAGACCCTTGGAGGCCGCCCGCCCGATCAGCGCCCGGTCCGCCGAGACATGGATCCCACGCCCCGGCAGGCGGCCCAGTATATCCGGCACCACCCGGCCATCGGGGCCGACGACAAAGCGCACCAGCCCCGATTTCGGCCCGCGATCCCCCGAGACGATGCATCTCCGCTCGGGCGCGTCATTCAGTTTTTCCCGGCCGCCGCGCGTCATCGCGGAATGCTCCGAGGCCTGGGATCAGGCCTCGGCCTCCTCGGTTTCGGCTTCGTCGCCTTCGGTCTCATTCGCGGCCATCTCGGTCGGATCGACCCAGCCCAGCATGACCCGCGCGGTCATGATCAGGGTCTGCGCCTCTTCAAGGCCCAGATCGAACTTCTCAAGCAGGCCCTCGTCCTTCTTGCGCTGACCGTTTTCGGTGGTCCATCCGCCGGCCAGCTCCCAATCGGCGCAGGTGGCGAAATCTTCCAGCGTCTTGATGCCGTCGGCGCCAAGCGCCTCAAGCATCTGGGGCGTCAGCCCCTCGAATTCAATGAGGCTTTCCTCCACACCCATGGCACGGGCGGCCTCAAGCGCCTTTTTCGCCTGTTCCTCCAGATAGTCGCGGGCGCGGGCCTGAAGCTCGTCCGCCGTGCCTTCGTCGAAACCGTCGATGGAGAGAAGCTCGTCCTGATCGACGTAGGCCACTTCCTCCAGATTGGTGAAGCCCTCGGCCACAAGAAGCTGCGCCATCATCTCGTCGACGTCGAGCGTATCCATGAACAGCTTGGTGCGCTCGGCGAATTCGGCCTGACGGCGGGCGGATTCCTCGGCCTCGGTCAGGATGTCGATGTCCAGCGCGGTAAGCTGGCTGGCCAGACGCACGTTCTGGCCACGGCGACCGATGGCGAGCGAGAGCTGCTCGTCGGGCACCACGACCTCGATCTTGCCCGCATCCTCATCCACCACGACCTTCGAGACCTGCGCCGGCTGCAGCGCGTTCACAAGGAAGGTGGCCTGGTCCTGGTTCCACGGGATGATGTCGATCTTCTCGCCCTGAAGCTCGTTCACCACCGCCTGCACGCGCGAGCCGCGCATGCCGACGCAGGCGCCGACCGGGTCGATCGAATTGTCATAGGAAATGACGGCGATCTTGGCACGCGAGCCGGGATCGCGGGCCACGGCCTTGATCTCGATGATGCCATCGTAGATTTCCGGCACTTCCATCTTGAAAAGCTCGGCCATGAATTGCGGATCGGTCCTGGACAGGAAGACCTGCGGGCCGCGGACCTCGCGGCGGACGTCCTTTATATAGCAGCGGATGCGGTCGCCGATGCGGTAGGGCTCGCGGCCGATCTTCTCGTTGCGGCGCAGGATGCCCTCGCCCCGGCCGATGTCGACGATGACGTTGCCGTATTCCTCGCGCTTGACCACGCCGTTGATGATCGAGCCCTTGCGGTCCTTGAATTCGTCGAACTGGCGGTCGCGCTCGGCCTCGCGGACCTTCTGCAAGATCACCTGCTTGGCCGATTGCGCGGCGATCCGGCCCAGATCGACCGGGGGCACATCGTCGACGATCTCGTCGCCCACTGCCGGATCGGCAAGGTATTGCTTGGCCTGCTTGACGGTCAGTTGGGCGTGGTAATTCTCGACCAGGTCGTCCTCGACCACGGTGCGCACGCGGGTAAAGCTGGCGCGGCCGGTCTTGCGGTCGATCTTGACGCGGATGTCCATATCGGCGCCGTAGCGGCTTTTGGCCGCCCGGGCGAGACTGTCCTCCATCGCCTGGATCACCAGATCCGGGTCGATCATCTTCTCGCGCGCGACCGCCTCGGCGGTCTGGAGAAGCTCAAGCTGGTTGGCCGAAGTAATCGCCATGGGTCTTTCTCCCGCTCAGTGCCTGGTTTCGGGGCTGTCGTCGTCCCCGTCCGTCTCGTCGTCGGTTTCCTCGATCTCGTCGAAGCCGCCATCCTCGGGCAGCGCCACCTTCTTCTGGCGCAGCATCTCGGCGATCAGCTCGTCGGTCAGGACCAGCTTGGCATCCGACAGCCAGTCGAATTTCAGCCCGATGGTGACATCCTGGCCCTGGTCCTCGATCTCGACCAGCACCTCGTCGCCCTCGACCCCCATCAGCCCGCCCTTGAAGCGGCGGCGGCCGTCGATCAGTTCGGTGGTCTCGACCCTCGCCTCCCAGCCCTTCCAGATCTCGAAATCCTTCAGCCGGGTCAGCGGGCGGTCGATGCCGGGGCTGGAGACCTCAAGGATGTAATTGTCCTCGATCGGGTCCTCGACGTCGAGCACCGCCGAGACGGCGGTCGAGATCTGCGAGCAATCCTCGACCCCGATGCCGCCTTCGGGGCGGTCGGCCATGATCTGAAGCGTCTTTTCGACCCTGCCCGCCGCCCCCATCAGGCGCAGCCGGATCAGCTCGAATCCAAGGCCCTCGATCACCGGGCCGACGATCTCGGCAAGGCGGCGGTCGATGGCGGTTTTCGCGATCAGATCGGACATTCGGCTTCCAGACGGCTTTCATGCAAGGCAGGTGGCAAAACGAAAAAGCGGACCCAGCGGCCCGCTTGCGCTTTCCGGTAGCTTCAGGTTTGGACCCTGAAACCGCTGTTGCAGGCCATATAGGCCGGAAAAACCGAATCTGCAAGCCCCGAAGCCCGCGAATGCCCCGTCGCAAGCAGCGGGTCCCGAACGGCTGGCTTCGGCAATCCGTCGCGAAGTCCTTCGGGAACCCTTTCGCGCCTTGTGCGTTCAGGGGAAACAATCCGCTGGAAGGCTTGAGGATCGATACCATGGGCTGTTGCTCTCGGACGGGTGCCTGCCATAAGTTGTAGGCGTCAGAGGAGTGACCGATTTGCTTGCGCGACGTGCCGACAGAACCGCCTCCTTCAGGAAAACGGCCCTTCGCGCGGGAATGATCGCCGTTCTGACGCTCGGGCTCTCGCTGCAACCGGCGCCTGCGCTCGACCGGCTGGATTTCACCGTGGCGGGTGGGGACGAACGGCTGGAGCGCGTGGTGCGCGCTGCCTCCTTGCTGCTTCAGCAGCAGGCCGACGGCCAGACCGATGCCGAGGATCTCTTCGCCGCCGCGCGTTCGGATTACGGCCGCATTCTGGGCGCGCTTTACGCCTCGGGGCATTATTCGGCGGTGATCCGCATCACCCTGGACGGGCGCGAGGCATCGGCCATCGCGCCCCTGGACGCGCCCGCCCGGGTGGGCACGATCCGGGTGCAGGTCGATCCCGGCCCGGTCTTCACCTTCTCGCGCACCAGCGTTTCGCCACTGGCCCCCGGCACCGATCCCGCGACCGACCTGCCCTCGGGCTTCCGCCCGGGCGAGACGGCGGCGGCCGGGCTGATCAAGGATGCGGCCGACGCCGCCGTCCTGGGCTGGCGCGAGGCCGGACACGCCAAGGCCCGCATCAGCCGCGAGGACATCCTGGCCGATCACCGCGCCCGCACCCTTTCCGCCGACCTCCGCCTTGCCCCCGGCCCCGCCCTGCGCTTCGGCCCCGTCAGCGTGACCGGCGCCGAGCGGATGGAGGTGCGCCGGATCCTCAAGATCGCGGGCCTGCGCGAGGGAGAGGCCTTCAGCCAGTCCGAGCTTGACCGCGCATTGACGCGCCTGCGCCGGACCGGGGTATTCTCGACCGTCACCCTGACCGAATCCGACCGGATCCTGCCCGGCGACCTGCTGCCCATCGAGATCGCCGTCGCCGAACAGCGCCCTCGCCGCTATTCGGTGGGTGCGGAGCTGGCCTCGGTTGACGGGCTTTCGCTTACGGGTTCGTGGATGCACCGCAACCTGAGGGGCGGGGCCGAGCGGCTGCGCGTCGATGGCGCGATCACCAATATCGGATCGGGTAACAGCGGCATCGACTACGAGCTGGGCATCACCATCGACCGCCCCGCCACACTGACCCCGGACACGACCGCGGGCTTCAACTTCACCATCGGCCATCTCGACGAGGTGGATTACAGCGCCAATTACGCCTCGACCGGGCTGAACCTGACGCATTACTTCTCGGATCAGCTTACCGGGCGGGCCGGGTTCGCCTATTCCTTCGTCGATGGCTCCGACCCCGATGGCGATTTCCGCTATCGCAGCCTTTCTCTGCCCCTGGGGGCGACATGGGACCGGCGCGATTCCACCACCGACGCCCGGCGCGGCTTCTATATCGACGCCGACGCCAAACCCTTCCTCGGCTTCGGTTCCACCGGGTCGGGCCTGCGGCTGACCTTCGACACAAGGGGCTACCGCAGCTTCGGCGAGGCGGACCGGCTGACCATCGCGGCCCGGATCCAGGGCGGCGCCATCCTTGGCAGCGACCTGTTCGAGACGCCCCGCGACGACCTGTTCTATTCCGGCGGCGGCGGCACGGTGCGCGGCCAGCCCTATCGCTCGCTGGGGGTGCAGATGTCGCGCGGCGGCAGCGATTTCCTGATCGGCGGCACCCATATGCTGGCGGCCTCGGTCGAATTGCGCGGCCGGATCACCGAATCCATCGGCTTCGTCGGCTTCGTCGACGCGGGCAGCATCGGCGCCGAGGGGTTCTTCGACGACCTGGGCGACTGGCACGCGGGCGCGGGCCTGGGCCTGCGCTATGAGACCGGCTTCGGCCCGATCCGCTTCGATGTCGCCGCCCCGGTCGGGGGCGATACCGGCGACGGGGTGCAGATCTACATCGGCCTCGGGCAGGCGTTCTGATGCGCGCGCCCCTGCCTCTGCGCCCCTTCGTCCTGGCCGCCGCCCTCACTCTGCCCGCGCCGGTCCTGGCGCAGGAGGACGACCGCAGTTGGCTGACCGCCTTCCTTGAGGACAACCTCTCGGGCGCGGGCCGCCAGGTCACCATCTCGGGTTTCACCGGCGCGCTGTCATCGCGCGCGACGATGACGCGGCTGACCATCGCCGACGACGACGGGATCTGGATCACGCTTGACGATGTCGTGCTGGACTGGAGCCGCAGCGCGCTCCTGTCGGGCGAGGTCATCATCAACGAACTCAGCGCCGCGCAGATCACGCTGGAGCGGATCCCCGCGGGCGAGGAAACCGCTGTCACGCCCGAGGCCACGCCCGTCGAGATCACCCTGCCGGAACTGCCGGTCTCGATCGACATCGGCGAGATCCGCGCCGACCGCATCGTGCTGGGCGAACCCGTCCTGGGCCAGCCGCTTGAGGGCACGCTGCTGGCCAAGCTGCATCTTTCCGGCGGCGATGGCCTGGCCTCTTTCCTGATCGAGCGCACCGATGACGGACCCGAGGGCCAGATCGCGCTTGAGGCGAGCTATTCCAACACCAGCCGCCAGCTCGTCCTCGATCTTGAGGCGCGTGAGGCCGAGGGCGGGATCGTCGCCTCGCTGATCGACCTGCCCGGCACCCCGGCGGCGGCGCTTTCCCTGAAGGGCAAGGGCCAGCTTGACGATTTCGCCGCCGAATTCCGGCTGGAGAGCGAGGGCGAAGAGCGTCTGGCCGGGCCGATCTCCACCTCGGTCGACGCCAATGGCACCCGCGCCTTCGAGGCCCGGTTCGCCGGCAATCCCGCGCCGCTGTTCCTGCCCGAATATGCCGAATTCCTGGGCGAGGATCTGCGCCTCGACGTGGCCGGGCAGATCTGGCCCAGTGGACGGCTGCGGCTGGACGAATTGCGGCTCGACGCCCGCGCGCTCGGGCTTGAGGGCAGCGTCGAGATCGCGGGCGACGGCCTGCCCGAGAAGCTGAACCTGACCGCCACCCTGGTCGCGCCGGACGGAACCCCGGTCCTGCTGCCGATCGCGGGCCCGGCCGAGACGCGGGTGGAACGCGCCGATCTCAGCCTGCGCTTCGATGCCACCCAGGACAGCGGCTGGTCCCTGCGCCTGATCGCACAGGGGCTCGACCGCCCGGATGTGAGCGCCGAACGGCTGGCCCTGACCGGATCGGGCCGGATCGACCGCATCGGCCAGCGGCGCGGCGTCGGCGGCACGCTGAACTTCGACCTGGACGGGCTGGGCGGGCTGGATCCCGCGATCCTGGCCGCCGCGGGCCGCGACCTGGGTGGTCGGCTGCTGTTCACCTGGCGCGAGGGCAACAGCGCGCTGAACCTGCCGCAGATCACCCTGACCGGCGCCGATTACGGGCTGCGCGGCGGATTGCAGATCCAGGGCCTGGGCGAGGCCCTGCGCACCTCGGGCCGGATCGAGGTCGAGGCCACGGATCTCTCCCGCTTCTCGGCCCTGGCCGGGCGGCCCCTGGGCGGAGCGGCGGAATTCCGGGTCTCGGGCGAGGCCAGCGCGCTGACCGGCGGCTTCGACCTCTCGCTCGACCTGCGCGGGCGCGGCATCAGCGCCGATATTCCCGAGGCGGACCGAATGCTTGCCGGGGAATCCGTCATTCTCGCCCATGTCCGGCGCGACGAGACCGGGACCGTTCTGGAAAGCCTGGACGCCAGCGCCGCCAGCCTGCGGCTGAGCGCCGAGGGGCGGCTTTCCTCTTCGCGCGGGAACAGCCTGACCGGCACGCTCGACTGGGCCAGCCTTGCCGATCTGGGCGGCAGCTATGCCGGCGCATTGACGGCGCGCGCAGGCTTCGAGGGCACGCCCGAAAACGCCCGCATCACGCTTGACGGCGATGCCACCGACCTGCGGGTCGGCCAGGCCGAGGCGGACCGGCTGCTGGCAGGCCGCTCGGAGGTCAGCGCCGAACTCGCGCTGGAAGAGGGCGTGGCGCGGCTGGTCCGGCTGGTGCTCGACGGCCGCCACCTGACCGCCGAGGTGATCGGCGAGGGCACCGACGGCAGCCTGCGCGTGGCGGGGCGCCTGGCGGATCTGGCGCTTCTGGTGCCGGAATTTCCCGGCGCGGTCAGCCTGAGCGGGCGGCTCTCGCCCCGGGGCGCGGCGGGCTATGACGCCGATCTGCGCGTGCAGGGCCCGGCCGCCATCGACATGAGCCTGCGCGGCCTGCTTGCCGCCCAGCCCGACCTGCGGATCCAGGGCAGCAGCAATGCCGCCATCATCAACCCGCTGACAGATCCGGTCACCCTGGCGGGCCAGATCGGCTATGACCTGGCCATTGCGGGCGGCTGGACCCCGGCCAATGCCAGCGGGCGGGTGACGCTGTCCTCGGGCCGCATCGGCGTTCCGGCGCGCGGGCTTTCGCTGGAGCAGGTGGCGGTCGCCGCCGATCTTTCCGGCGGCGCGATGCGGATCGCGGCCAGCGCCGAGCGGACGGGGGGCGGGCGGCTGCGGCTGGACGGGCCCTTGTCGCTGAACGCGCCCTACAGCGCCGATCTGACCCTTTCGGTGCAGGAATTGCGCCTGCGCGACCCCGAGCTTTACGAGACCGTCACCTCGGGCGAATTGCGCCTTGTCGGCCCGCTTCTGGGCAATGCGCGGCTTTCGGGACGCTTCTCGCTTGGCGATACCGAATTGCGCGTGCCCTCGACCGGGTTTTCCAGCTTTGCCGAGATGGAGAACATCCGCCACATCGGCGACAGCGCCGAGGTGCGGGCGACGCGGGGACGGGCGGGCGTCAACGCCTCGGCCACGGGCGGCGCCGGGTCAGGCGGATCCAGCCTGCCCGACTGGGCGCTGGATCTTGAGATCGTGGCACAATCGCGGGTCTTCGTCCGCGGGCGCGGGCTTGACGCCGAACTCGGCGGCGCGATCCGGGTCGGCGGCACGCTGCGCAACATCGTGCCCTCGGGCGGGCTGGATCTGGTGCGGGGGCGGCTGGACATCCTTGGCCGACGGTTGGTGCTTTCCACCGCGAGCCTGGTGCTGGAGGGCGATTTCATCCCCTATCTGACGGTTCTGGCCACCAATACCACCGATGACGTGACCACGACGGTCGCGATCGAGGGCCCGGCGAATGCGCCCGAGGTGACCTTCTCGGCCAATCCCGAAATGCCGCAGGAAGAGGTGCTGGCCTGGCTTTTGTTCGGGCGCGGGCTCGACACGATCTCGGCCTTCCAGGCGGCGCAGCTCGCCAATGCGGTGGCAACCTTGGCCGGGCGCGGCGGCGAGGGGATCATGGCGCGGCTGCGGCGCGGCTTCGGGTTCGACGATCTCGACCTTTCCACCTCGGACGAGGGCTCGACCTCGGTCACGGCGGGGAAATACATCTCGCGCAATGTCTATACCGAGATCGGCGTCGACCAGGACGGCAACAGCCGCGTCAATCTCAACCTTGACCTGCGCCCTGGCGTCACCGTCAAGGGCCGCGTCGATTCCAGCGGCGAAAGCGGGATCGGCATCTTCCTCGAACGCGATTACTGAACCCGGCGGCCCGCCCGGTTCCCGGGAGAGGCCGGGGTCGGAGAAAATCAAAAGGCCGATCCTGAAGGATCGGCCTTTTGTCTTTTTCAGATTTCGCCCGCAGGCGAAACGATCAGTTGGTGCCGCTGCCGCTGCCGCTGCCGCCGCTGGCGGCAACGCCGATGGCGAGCAGAGCCAGACCGGCCACGATGGCGCCGCTGTTGCCAACGCTCGAAGCCGGGCCCGAGCTGCTGGACGTTTCGGTGATGACGATCGGCGTCGGCTCTTCGACAACGATGACCGGGCCGCCGGCAAGGGCAGCGGTGCCAACGCTCGACAGAGCGAACGCGGCGAGAACAACCTTCTTCATTTCATAGACCTCCAAGAAAATCTCCTCCTACGGATAACACCGACGGGGCCGCAAAGAAAGTCCAACCCACAAAACAGCGGGTATTGTGTCCAAGAAACCACTAAGGATTTGAAGTTTTAGGCGGTTCCTGTGCCGAAACCGCCAACCGAAACGGCGGATCGCCGCCGATCTGCCCGTCGGCGCGCCGTTTCAATCGACGATCCGCTCGAACTCCAGATAGCCGAGCAGCGGGCTGCCCCATTCGCGGGATTTTCGAATCGTCTGGCCCTCGAACCAGTATTCGTTCGCGATATTCCCGCTCGCACCCTCGCATTCTTCGACGATGTGGCGGGTCAGGTGACGCTTGCCCTGCACGGTGATCTCGACCGTGCCGCGCGCCTGCGCCCGACAAGAGAAGTCATATCGAAGCATGCGGTCCTCCTCTCCGAAGGAGAAATAGCTGCGGCCATGGCTGCCGCCGCCCAGGATCTGGCCGGGAGAGGGTGCCGACGACGACATCAGATCGGCGCCAAGGCCCCGCGTCTCGATCAGGATCCCGTTGCGGAAAGTGTAGAGCGAGCCATCCCCCGCCGCCCAGGCTTTGACCGCGCCCTTGTCGTCGCGCACAACGATGAAACCGTCCCCGCCCCAGCCGGGCAGGAAGACCCGCATCACCGCGACGCCGAATTTCTCGATCTCGGCGCGTGGCACATGCACGGCGGTCGGGCTGGCCTGACCGCCATGCGAAAGCAGGCCCGAGAGCGCCGCCCCGACCGAGGTATCCCTGACCGCCGCGCAACCCGAAAGGCACATGGCAAGCGCCAGAAAAGCCGACCTTACCGCCATACCCTGCTCCATTGATCGTCCAGACGCTCGACATGCTGGTCGCGGATCACGTCGTAAAGCCGGTTCTCGACATCCAGCCGCGCGCCGCCGTCGCGCTGAAGCGGTCGGATCAGCGTCGAGAATTCCTGCCGTGTCGGCTGGCCCAGGAACCAGTTGAAAGGCACCGTGACGCGGATGCCCTTGTCAAAGGACCCTTCGCCGAACACATCCGCGCTGACATCGGTCAGCGTGGCGAAGGCCCCCACGCGCCAGCCATTGCCGAATTCGCGATCGATCGACACCGTGGCGCCAAGATCGCCCGCCAGATAGCGCCCAACATCGATCTGGCCCAGGAAGCCGTTGCCCAGATCGTAATAGGCCGAGACATGGCCCGTCGCGATGGCATAATCGTAGTCGTTGAAGCTGAACCCGCCGTCCCGGTCGCGCTGCTTGGTGTAGTTCAGCTCGGCGCCGAAGGCCAGGCGGCTGTCCACCGGCTTCCAAAGGACTTCGCCCGAGACGCCGGCATGCATCCGCTCGATATAGCCGAGGGTCAGGCGGGTATAGATATTCTCGACGGGATGGGCATACCAGGCCATGTTCAGCCGCTCGAAGGTCAGCCCGCTTTCAACGGTGTATTTCTCGACATCGCTGCGCACCGGCGGCAGGCCGGTGTAATGGGTCAGGTGGTCCAGCTTGTCGAAATTGTCCCCCAGCCGCTTGTAGACCGAACCCGAGAACACCAGCCCCGGGCGCATCTCGTAGGAGGCGGCCAGCCGCAGGCCGATATCGCCGCGCAGCGGATCGACGGTGCGGGCCGTGGGCAGCAGGCTCCAGGAGAATTTCGGATAAAGCCCCTCCTGCGGGCCACGCCCGATCGTGCCGGGCTCGGCCGCGGTGACCGTGACGCGGCCGCGCAGGGCGGAATCGCTGCCCGCCACATGTTCGAGCGCCTCAAGATCCGAGCGTCGCAGCGTCACTTTCGACGCGGCCATGCCGCTTTCGACCGGCACGATCTCGAACACCTCGACCGAGGCGGGCATCACATGCGACAGCGCGCGGGCGGTGCGGCCCACCGCCTGCGCCGCGGCGTCGAAAGTCGTGTTGCGGATGCGGATCTGCACCCGACCGGCGCTATAGGCGAAATCCTCGATGAAGATGCCGTCGCGCTCAAGATAACCGGCCAGGTTGCGCCGCAGGATGGCATCGGCATCGGCCTGCGCGACCCATCCGCCGTCCCAGGCCTCGGGGTCGGCACCGCGCGACGGCCGCTGGCCCACACCCACCGGCGCGGGCCCCATCACCCCCACCGTGACGCGGTTCTTCGGGTTCACCACCGCATGGAAGGAGATCCCGACCTCGGAGCCGTAAAGCGAGTAGAGCCCGAGCCGCGCGTAGCGGCCCAGTTGATATTCGACACCGAAGTTGAAAGGGCTCGCCCGATCGAAGGTCTGGCGCAGGGCCGCCTCGGTCTCATAGGCGTCCGAGGAATATTCTGCCTTGAAGGTCCATTTGTCGGAAGCCTTCCACTCCACCCCGCCGAACAGCGCCGCCGGGCCTTTGAACCAGGTGTCCGGGTTGGGCCGCCCACCCCGACCCACCTCTGGCGCGGGCCGCGCGCCGAAAGGGGAACCAATGGAATTGTAGCTGCCAAGCCGCCCCCAGCCCAGGCCCGCCGTCAGCTTCAGCCGGTCGTCGAATGTCTTGGTCGCGGCCAGATATTCGCCCGAGACAACCCCCGTGCCCGCGATGTCCTGAAGCCCCACCGTCACCGAGGGCTGCCATTCGCTTTCGCGCAGCAGGTGGAACCGCAGGTCGAAACTGCGGTCGTTGTAGGAAGAATGGATGTTCGACGGATCCGACGGGTCGTTGTAGACCGCATTCCAGTTGCGGGTGTTCTGAAGCCGGAAGCTGCCCGACATCCAGGGGGTGATCTGGAAGGTGAGCGTCGAGCGCGCGACCGGGCCGAAGGCCGCGCCGGAGAACGAGAAGGTGCCATCGGGCATCGCCTCGCCCGAGGGCATGTCGATCAGGCCGGAATTGCCCCAGAGCCCGGGCGTTGGCAGCATCTCGGCGCGCGCGGGCCCGACGCAAAGCGCCGCGACCGCGACCGCTGGCATATGACGGATGAAGCTTGGCAAGACCGACCCTCCACTTTGCCATCTATCGGTCGCGGGCCGGAAAGGGGCAAGGAGAATTCGGCGCCCAGCGGAAAAGGCCGAGCCGAGGATCCGCGCCATCGAACGATCCCCCGCCATCAGAACACGCGCCATCACAGCACCCGGGCCGAGCCCATGGCGACGGCGGGCGCGGTTCGGCACTCGCCAAGTGCGACCGAAAGCGCAAGCGCGCGGGCGGAGCCCGCATCGCCGATGGCGATGAGCCGACCGAGTTCCTGCACCGCGACCGATACCGAAAGATCGCCGGTCGCCTCTTCGGCGGCGCGCAGGATCTTGGGATGGGGGGTCTTTTCCATGCCGCCGCCGATCAGCAATTCCTCATGCAGCTTCTCGCCCGGGCGCAGGCCAGTGACCTTGATCTCGATATCGCCCGTGGGGTTCAGCGCGTCGCGCACCGTATAGCCCGCGGCATGGATCAACTGCTCGGCCAGTTGCCGGATCCGCACCGGCTTGCCCATGTCCAGCACGAAGACATCCGCCCGCCCGGGCCGGTCCTCATCGCGGAAGGAGCCCGCGAGCAGCACCAGCCGCGCCGCCTCGGAAATGGTCATGAAATAGCGCGTCACATCGTCATGGGTCAGCGTGACCGGCCCGCCGCGCGCGATCTGCTCCTTGAACAGTGGCACCACCGACCCCGACGAGCCCAGCACATTGCCGAAGCGCACGATCGAGAACTGGGTGCGGGCCGCGCGGGCCGCCAGATCCTGCACCACCATCTCGGCCAGCCGCTTCGAGGCGCCCATGACATTCACCGGCCGCACCGCCTTGTCGGTGGAAATCATGATGAAGCGCCGCACGCCCTGCTTCAGGCAGGCATCGGCCAGGGTGCGGGTGCCCAACACGTTGTTGGCCAGCCCGGCGATGGGGTTGTTCTCGACCAGCGGCACATGTTTGTAGGCGGCGGCATGCAGGACGACATCCACGGCATTGTCGTCCAGCGCCTGGCGTGTCAGCCGCGCATCCGCGACCGAGCCCAGAACCGGCACGATCTCGGTCAGGCCATCGGAACAAAGTTCGCGCAACTCCTTGTCGATGGTGTAGAGCGCATGTTCGCTGACTTCGAACAGCACCAGCCGACGCGGATGACAGGCCAGGATCTGGCGGCTCAGCTCGGATCCGACCGAGCCCCCCGCCCCGCTGACCATGACCGAACGGCCGCGATATTCCCCCCCGCCCGAGGGGATGCTCTTGTCCAGACGGTCACGGCCAAGGAAATAGCCCGCCGACAGCGGGGTCAGCTTGTCCACCAGCACCTCGGTCCCGACGAGCTGTGCGAAAGAGGGCAGCACCTGCACCTCAAGCCCGAGCGCCTGCAACTGCCGACCAAGCCGCGCCTGTTTCGGCGCCGAAAGCGAAGGCATGGCAAGGATCACCCGCGAAATCTCGTAATTGGCGACGACCTCCTCGATCCGGCCGCCCGGATGGATGCGCAGCCCGGCCAGCCGCTCGCGCCGAAGGGTCGGATCGTCGTCGACGAAGGCCACCACCGAGATCGTCTCATGCGAGCGCAAGGCCGAGGCCAGTTGCAGCCCGGTCGTGCCCGCGCCGTAGATCAGCACCCGCACCATCGGCTTGCGGAACCTGAGCGCCCAGAGGAACAGTTGCAACAGCGTGATCCGCAGCCCGAAGGCGGCCAGGAACAGGATCAGCGTGAAGGCCAGCGTCCCGACCACCGGAAAGTTCAGCGCCGGAAGCATGGTCGCCATGAGCACCGCGCCGCCGACCATGGCGGCATAGGGGATCAGCCCGCCGGGGCCGAAGCTTTCGTATGATTTCAGCTTGATCCAGGGCAGGCCCAGCCCGAGCGAGGCCATCCCCCCCGCCAGCGCAACGGTCGGAAACAGCGGCAAGAGGCGGAAGAGCTGCTCGGTCGGCCAGATCTGGCCATAGGTGAACAGACAGGCCAGCAGGAAGGCCGGCGGCGCGATGATCACATCGGCCAGCCAGATGACCATCTGCTTGTGGCGGCGGGTCAGAACCTGCGAGATCCGAAAAAAATGCTTTCTGATCAGATCCATTCCCAACGTTCCCTGCCCCTTTCACCATTCACACCGCGGACAGGACCCCATCCGGGCAAATCATTCCGTCGGCGACCCGTCCGACACGCCCGGATCCCCCGGATCAGCGGCGTCGGCAGACCCGCCTCGCAGTCTCAAGCAAGATCACGAAATCACCACATATATTGCGATTCCGTTGATAGATGCCATCTAGCTGTGCTTTGCGCGGCACACAACGGCTGGAATAGACCCGATCGGTCTCCTCGGCGGTCCGGCAGGCGGAAAGCAGCCGCTCTTCGTGGCGGTGATAGCGAAGGGTCGCCAGTCCGGTCAGCCCGGGGCGGCTTTGCAGCACCTGCGCATAGGTCTCGGGAAAACGCTCGACGTAAAGCCGCAGCGGCGGACGGGGGCCCACGAAGCTCATGTCGCCGCGCAGGATGTTCCACAATTGCGGGATCTCGTCCAGACGGAAGCGGCGCAGGATGCGGCCCTCGGGGGTGATGCGGGCGGCCTTGTCGCCGCCCGACACGCCGCTGTCGGCGGCCGAGACGGTCATGGTGCGGAATTTCCACAGATCGAACGGGACCTGGGCCGTCTTCATCCGCTCGGAGCGATAAAGCACGGGTCGGCCGCTTTTCACCAGGATCCACAGCGCCAGCGCCAGCCCCGGCAGCAAGAGCACCCCGCCCAGAACCAGCGCCAGCACCAGATCCATCAGCCGCTTGGCGGGCGTCATCCGCCGTCCTCCGCCAGTTCGGCCAGCAGCGCCCCGGGATCGGTCGGCGGCATCGGGCAAAGCGCGCGCAGCCTGCGCGTGGACATCACCGCGACCGGGACCGCCGCCGGGGTCGCGCTCCAGGACCAGTCCCGCCCCGCGGCCTCCAGCAGATCGGCCATGCCCAGGGGCGGATCGCAGGCAATGTTCAGGGCCGGGGGCAGCGCCGCACCGCGCCCCGCCAGGCGGGCGAGGCAACCGAAGGCGCGCGCCAGCCCGCGCGGCCCGATCCAGGACCGGAGCGGGCCCGCCGCGCTGCCCGGAACCGGATCGAGCCGGATCGGCTGCGCCGACGGACGCGGGCCGAACAGCGCATCGGCGCCAAGGACATTGCCGATCCGCAGCGCCGTCACCGGCAGCCCGCCCGCCGCTCGGGCCATCCGGCGCTCGGCCTCGGCCTTGGAGCGGCCATAGTCGTTCTGCGGATCAAGCGGCATGTCCTCATCAAAGGGCGTTCCCCGACCGGGGCCATAAACCGCGATGGTCGAGGCCGCAAGCAAGGCCCGCGCGCCGTTGCGGCGGCAGGCCTCGGCCAGTCTTTCCGCCATCTCGGGATTGCGCGCGAAGGCGTCGGCCGGCCCGCGCACCACCGCCGCCAGATGCAGGACCACCGCGCCCCGGGGCCAGTCCGGCACCGGGCCCGAAAGGATGTCCCAACCGATGTCCCAGCCCGGTCCCCGCCCGCACCACAGCACGCGCACTCCCTCGGGCGGCGCGGCCCGCCACGCCCGGGCGATCATGCCCCCCAGCCGTCCGCCCACGCCCGTCACCACAAGCTCGACCATGCGCGATCCTCCGCCGCCAATCAACTACCCCCAGAGTTACCCCCAGCTTTCTACGCCGGATCGGCGGGCGCCGATTGACCCCGACCCCCCGGCGATTATGGTCCGGCGGACCCCGTTGTCCACTGCCATGGCGACAGGGGCGGGGAGTATGCGATGCGATCGAGTTGTCTGGTGAGCCTTCTGACCGCGGCGTCGATGACGCTTGCAGGCTGCAACGCCCCGCGCGGCGCAGGCCAGGTCGGGCAGATCATCAAGGGCGCCGAGGCGGACGATTCCCATTTCGAAGTGCATCGCATCGACCGCGAGACCGTCGGACGGATCGCGAAATGGCCGACCCCGGCCGCGACGACACCGACCCATGGCTGGATTTCCCGCAAGCGCGGCCCGGCATCGACGATGATCCAGGCCGGGGACCAGCTCAGCGTGAGCATCTGGGAAAACGACGACACCTCGCTGCTGTCCAGCCCCGGAGAGAAGCATGTCGCCCTGAATGGCCTGACGGTCGGGCCCGATGGCAGCATCTTCCTGCCCTATGCCGAGAAGGTACTGGTCAGCAACATGACCCCGGACGAGGCGCGCCGGGCGATCCAGACCAAGATCGAAGGCATCATGCCCTCGGCCCAGGTGCTGGTCTCGCACGAGCCCGGGCGCAGGTCCGCCGTCGATCTGGTCAGCGGCGTCGCGAGCCCCGGCAGCTATCCCTTGCCCGACCGCGACTTTTCGATCCTCAGCCTGATCGCGCTTGGCGGCGGCATCCCCACCTCGATCAAGAATCCCAATGTGCGGCTGATCCGCGACGGCAAGCTTTACGGCATCTCGGCCGAAAGGCTGATGAAGGATCCCTCGCTCGACACCACCTTGCGCGGGGGCGACAAGGTCTATGTCGAATCCGACGACCGCTATTTCATCGCGCTCGGCGCCAGTTCGCGCGAGAACCAGGTGCCCTTCACCCAGGAAAAGATCACCGCGCTTGAGGCGCTTTCCCTGCTGGGCGGCCTGAACGACGGGCGCGCCAATGCCAAGGGCATCCTGATCCTGCGCGACTATCCGGCAAGCGCGCTGCGCGGCGACGGTTCGGGGCCGGGCAAGGAGCGGGTGGTCTTCGCCATCGACCTGACCACGGCGGACGGGCTGTTCAGCGCGGGCGAGCTGCTGATCCAGAACCGCGACGTGGTGGTGGTGACCGAAAGCGCCATCGGGACCACGGCCTCGATCCTGGGGCTGTTCAGCGGTTTCGTCGGCCTTGGACGCAACACCCAGGCCCTGGCCAACAACGACTGAGCCCCCGCCCCCGCGCCGTCGAAAGGCGGCGCGGGGGCGGCCGCCTCAGCCCATCTTGCAGGCCGCCATCACCGCCATGTTCAGCACGTCGTTCGCGGTCGCGGTGGTCGAGCAGATCTGGATCGGCTTCTTCACCCCGGTCAGGATCGGCCCGATCACGGTGGCGCCCGCCATTTCCTGCATCAGCTTGACCGAGATCGAGGCCGAATGCCGCGCGGGCACCACAAGGATATTGGCCGGTCCGGTCAGGCGACAGAACGGATAGGCCGCGCGCTGCGCCATGTTCAGCGCCACATCCACCGTCATCTCGCCATCATATTCGAAATCGGCGCCGCTGTGGTCCAGCACCTCGACCGCCCGGTGCATCTTGGTCGCGCGCTCCGACACCGGATAGCCGAAGGTCGAGAACGAGACGAAGGCCACGCGCGGCTCAAGCCCCAGATTGCGAGCGACCCCGGCGGCACGGGTGGCGATGGTGGCCAGATCCTCTTCCTCGGGCCATTCATGGACCAGGGTGTCGGCGATCAGCAGGATGCGGCCCTTGTGCAGAAGCGCGGTCACGCCGACGGCGCCGTCGGTGGCCTTGGCATCGAAGACATTGTTGATCAGGCTGAGAACATGGGCGGATTTGCGCGTGGCCCCGGTGACCAGCCCGTCGCCATGGCCATGCGCCAGCATCAGCGAGGCGAAGACATGGCGGTCGCGGGCGGCCAGGCGGTGAATGTCCTGCCGGTCATGGCCCTGGCGCTGAAGGCGGCGGTAAAGGAAGTCCTTGTAGGCGTCGAGATGCCGGGTATTGGCGGCATTCACCACCTCAAGCTCGCGCACCGCATCGCCGAGGCCTGCGGCCTCAAGCTTGTCCTTCACGTCGTTCTCGCGCCCGACCACCAGCGCGCGGCCAAGGCCGGAGCGCTGATAGGCCACCGCGGCGCGCAGGACGCGCGGATCGTCGCCCTCGGCGAAGATCATCCGGGCCTGGGCCTGGCGGGCACGGGCGTGGATCCCCTGCAGGATCGAGGCGGTCGGGTCCATCCGCGCCTTCAGCCCGTCCTCATAGGCCTTCATGTCGATGATCGGACGGCGCGCCACGCCGGTATCCATGCCCGCGCGCGCCACGGCGGGCGGCACGACATGGATCAGGCGCGGATCGAAGGGCGTCGGAATGATATAGTCACGCCCGAAACTGAGCTTGCGCCCATAGGCCATGGCGACCTCGTCCGGCACATCCTGCCGCGCGAGTTCGGCCAAAGCGCGCGCGCAGGCGATCTTCATCTCGTCGTTGATCGCCCGGGCATGGATGTCCAGCGCGCCGCGGAACAGATAGGGGAAGCCCAGGACGTTGTTGACCTGGTTGGGGTAATCCGACCGCCCCGTCGCCACGATGGCATCGGCGCGCACCGCATGGGCCTCTTCCGGGGTGATCTCGGGATCGGGATTCGCCATGGCGAAGATCACCGGATTGTCGGCCATCGAGGCCACCATCCCGGGCGTCACCGCGCCCTTGGCGGAAACGCCCAGGAACACATCGGCGCCCACCATCGCCTCTTCCAGCGTGCGGGCGGGGGTCACCACCGCATGGGCGGATTTCCACTGGTTCATGCCCTCGGTCCGGCCCTGCCAGATCACGCCCTTGGTGTCGCACATGATGCAGTTCTGATGCTGCGCGCCCATCGACTTCAGAAGCTCCAGACAGGCGATCCCGGCCGCGCCCGCGCCGTTCAGGACGATCTTCACATCCTCGATCTTCTTGCCCGAGATCTCCAGCGCGTTGATCAGGCCCGCGGCGCAGATCACCGCCGTGCCGTGCTGGTCGTCGTGGAAGACCGGAATGTCGCAGATTTCCTTCAACCTGCTCTCGATGATGAAGCATTCCGGCGCCTTGATGTCCTCAAGGTTGATGCCGCCGAAGGTCGGGCTCATCAGCTTGACCGCCTTGATGATCTCGTCGGCGTCCTCGGTGTCCAGCTCGATGTCGATCGCGTTCACATCGGCGAACCGCTTGAAGAGGACCGCCTTGCCCTCCATCACCGGCTTCGAAGCCAGCGCGCCCAGGTTCCCCATGCCCAGGATCGCCGTCCCGTTCGAGATCACGGCGACCATGTTTCCCTTGACGGTATAGTCATAGGCCGTCCCCGGCGCATCGGCGATGGCCTGGACCGGCACCGCCACGCCCGGGCTGTAGGCCAGGCTCAGGTCGCGCTGCGTCGCCATCGGCTTCGAGGCGGTGATTTCGTATTTCCCCGGGCGGGGTTCGAAATGATAGGCGAGCGCCTCTTCGGGCGTGGTCTTGGCGCGGGACATGGGAACTTCCTCCTCCGGGGCGCGGCCTTCGGCCGGTGGCCGGGGTCTTAGACCCGGGCCGCGCCGCTGAAAAGCCTGTTTGCGGCGATGCGCGGGCTTTTGTAGGGTCGGGCCCAGCCATTGGGGGACAGATGACCGACGACGCCGTGACGCCGATGATGGCGCAGTATCTGGAGATCCGCGACCGCAATCCGGGCGCGCTGCTGTTCTACCGGATGGGCGATTTCTACGAGATGTTCTTCGAGGATGCGCTGGCCGCCTCGGAGGCGCTGGACATCGCCCTGACCAAACGCGGCACCCACAAGGGCGAGCCGATCCCGATGTGCGGCGTCCCCGTCCATTCGGCCGAGGGCTACCTGCTGACCCTGATCCGCAAGGGGTTCCGCGTCGCCATCGCCGAACAGCTCGAAGACCCGGCCGAGGCGAAGAAGCGCGGCGCGAAATCGGTGGTGAAGCGCGATGTGGTGCGGCTCGTCACCCCCGGCACGCTGACCGAGGACAGCCTGCTCGAGGCGCGGCGCCACAATTACCTCGCCGCCTTCGCCGAGGTCAGGGACGAGGCCGCGCTGGCCTGGGCCGACATTTCCACCGGGGAATTGCGCGTCATGCCCTGCCCGCTTCCGCGCCTGGGGCCGGAGCTGGCCCGGCTGACCCCGCGCGAGCTTCTGGTCAGCGAGACGCGCGACCGCGACCTGGCCGGGATCGCGCGCGACGCGGGGGCGGCGGTCACCCCCCTCGCCCGCGCCAGTTTCGATTCCGCGGGCGCCGAAAAGCGGCTGTGCGACCTGTTCGGCACCGGCTCGCTGGAGGGTTTCGGCAGTTTCACCCGGGCCGAGCTTTCGGCCATGGGCGGGCTGGTCGACTATCTCGACCTGACCCAGCGCGGCCAATTGCCCCTCTTGCGCCCCCCGGTCAGGGAGGCGCCCGGCGGCGCGGTGCAGATCGACGCCTCGACCCGCCGCAACCTTGAGATCACCCAGGCGCTTTCCGGCGGGCGCGAGGGCTCGCTCCTGGCGGCGGTGGACCGCACGGTCACCGCCGGCGGCGCGCGGCTTCTGGAGCGGCGGCTGTCCTCGCCCTCGCGCAGCCTTGAGGTGATCCATGCGAGGCTGGCTGCGCTGCGCCATCTGCTCGACCACACCGCCCTGCGCGACGGGCTGCGCGATGCGCTTCGCCGGGTGCCGGACATGGACCGCGCCCTGTCGCGGCTGGCGCTGGACCGGGGCGGGCCGCGCGATCTGGCGGCGATCCGGGCCGGGCTGACCCAGGCGCTGGCGCTGTCGGACCGGCTGAACGCGGCGCCGCCCCTGCTTGCGCGCGCGGCGCAGGCGCTGACCGGGCATGACGACCTCGTCGATCTTCTGGACCGGGCGCTGGTGGCCGAGCCGCCGCTGCTGGCGCGCGACGGCGGCTTCATCGCGCCGGGTTTCGACGCCGCTCTGGACGAAACCCGACAGTTGCGCGACGAGGGCCGCGGCATCATCGGCCGGATGCAGGCGCAATATGCCGAAAGCGCGGGCGTGCCGGGGCTGAAGATCAAGCACAACAACGTGCTGGGCTATTTCATCGAGGTGACCCCCACCCATGAGGAAAAGCTGCGCGCCCGGCCCGATCTGTTCATCCATCGCCAGACCACGGCGGGCCAGGTGCGTTTCACCACGGTCGCGCTGTCGGATCTGGAGACCCGGATCCTGAACGCCGCCAATCTGGCGCTTGAGACCGAAAGGCGCCATTTCGACGCCTTGCGCGCGGCGGTCGTGCAACAGGCCGGGCCGATCGGCACGGCGGCGCGGGCGCTGGCGGAGATCGACCTGGGCGCCGCCTTCGCCGATCTGGCCGCCGAGCAGGACTGGGCCGAGCCGGTCGTGGACACCTCGCGCGCCTTCGTGGTGCGGGCCGGGCGCCATCCGGTGGTGGAGCGGGCGCTGCGCCGCCAGACCGGCGCCGGTTTCGTCGCCAACGACTGCGATCTGACCACCGGGGATTCGCCCGCGATCTGGCTCTTGACCGGGCCGAACATGGCGGGGAAATCGACATTCCTGCGCCAGAACGCGCTGATCGCGCTTCTGGCCCAGGCTGGCGGTTTCGTGCCCGCCGCCTCGGCCCATATCGGCCTGGTCAGCCAGTTGTTCAGCCGCGTCGGCGCCTCGGATGATCTGGCGCGCGGGCGCTCGACCTTCATGGTCGAGATGGTCGAGACGGCGGCGATCCTGAACCAGGCCGACGACCGCGCGCTGGTGATCCTGGACGAGATCGGGCGCGGCACGGCGACCTGGGACGGGCTTTCCATCGCCTGGGCCACCCTGGAACATCTGCATGAGACGAACCGCTGCCGCGCGCTTTTCGCCACCCATTACCATGAGATGACCCAGCTTGCGGGCAAACTCGAAGGGGTCGAGAACGCCACCGTCACCGTGAAGGAATGGGAAGGCGAGGTGATCTTCCTGCATGAGGTGCGGCGCGGCGCCGCCGACCGCAGCTATGGCGTGCAGGTGGCGCGGCTGGCGGGGCTGCCCGCCTCGGTGGTCGAACGCGCCCGCATCGTGCTGGAGGCGCTGGAGCAGGGCGACCGCCAGGGCGGCAAGCAGGCCGCGCTGATCGACGACCTGCCGCTGTTCCGCGCCGCGCCGCCCGCCCGTCCGGCAGCGGCGGCCCCGGCGCGCGAAAGCGCGGTCGAGGCGCGGCTGAAGACCGCCCATCCCGACGAGATGACGCCGAAAGAGGCGCTGTCGCTGATCTATGAGCTGCGCGGGCTGCTTTAGCCCACGCGGCGGCCCTCAGCCGACGCGGCGGCCCTGGACCCAGACGCCCCGGATCGCGCCCGCATTGCCGATCCGGGTGACGCGGATCACATCGGCCCGCCCGCCCTCGGCCAGATGGCCGCGGTCGGTAAGCCCGGTCGCCTCGGCCGGGGCGGCGGTCACGGTGGCAAGGCCGCGCGCCATGTCGCCCCACAGATCCCCCAGCATCAGCGCCGCCGAAAGCAGCGAGGAGGGGACGTAATCCGAAGACAGGATGTCCAGCAGATCCAGCTCCGCCAGCGCGCTGGCCGCGACATTGCCGGAATGCGAGCCCCCCCGGATCAGGTTCGGCGCCCCCATCATCACCTTGATGCCATGAACATGGCAGGCCCGCGCCGCCTCGACCGTGGTGGGAAACTCGGCAAAATGCACGCCGTGACCGGCCGAGACCGCCACCTGCGGCGCGGTGGTGTCGTCATGGCTGGCCAGCGTCGCGCCGTAGCGCCGGGCCTCGGCCACGGCGGTCGCCTCGTGCAGGGCGCCGAAGCGCTCGCGCAGGGTCTGCTGGTTCGCGACATGGGCGTCGAATTCGGCCTCGGACATGCCGCGCTTGCCCATGACGTAATCGCGCAGCTTGCCGATGTCGCGGAACTGGCGCTGGCCCGGGGTATGGTCCATCAGGCTGACGATGCCGATCCGGTCCTCGGGGCCGAATTTCGCCATTTCCTCGACCAGGGTTTCCGAACAGATCTCGGCGCGCAGATGCAGGAAATGGCTGATCCGCAGGGCATTGGCCGCCCGCAGGCCCAGGATCTCATGCGCCAGCGCGCGGGCATATTCGCCATATCCCGCATTGCTTGAGGTGAAGACCGACCCCACCCGCAGCGCGTCGAAGACCGTGGTGATCCCGACGCTGGCCAGTTCGGCGTCATGGGCGATGATCGCGGCCTGGTGCGGCCAGTCCACCTTGGGGCGGGGCTGAAGGTGGCGCTCGATATTGTCGGTGTGCAATTCGATCAGCCCGGGCATCACCAGATCGCCGCCGCAGTCCACCGCGCCGGGGGTCAGGCCGGTCCCGTGGTCGATCGCGGCGATCCGGCCGTCGCGCAGCACGACAGAGCCCCGGATCACCTCGCCGGGCAGGACAAGCGCGGCATTGGAAAGAATGGTCTCGGTCATGGTCGGTCCTGTATTGCGATCCCCTCGCCGGGGCGGTCCAATGACAGCGCACCGTCACAGCCATGTGACAATCGCCTGTCAGTCAGCCCGGCATGGATCAGATGAAACGTTTCGCCGTCTATTACGCGCCCGAAAAGGGCGCATTCGAAGCCCGCGCCAGCGCCTGGCTTGGCTGGGATACCGGGGCAGGCCGCCCTCTCGCGCAGCCCGATCTGGGCCTGCCCGGCGGGACGGGCGCCGCCGAGATCACCCGCGATCCCGGTCGCTACGGCTTTCACGGCACGATCCGCGCGCCCTTCCGCCTGGCCGAGGGTAGCACCCCCGCCGCGCTGAAGGCCGCGCTGGAGGATCTGGCCCGGCGCTTGCCCCCGGTCACCCTGCCGGGGCTGCGCCTGGTCGCGCTCGACGGGTTCCTCGCGCTGATCCCCGAGGGCGACCCCGCGGCGCTGCAAGCCCTCGCCGCCAGGGTGGTGGAGGAGACGAACCCGTTTCGCGCCGCCCTGACCGCCGATGAAACCGCCCGCCGCCGACCCGAGCGGCTGACGCCGCGCCAGCGCGCGCTGCTCGACCTCTGGGGCTATCCCTTCGTGATGGAGGAATTCCGCTTCCATCTGACGCTGACCGACCGGCTCGATCCCGCGCAAGCGGACGAAGTGGCAAGGATCCTTGCCGCCCATTTCGCGCCGGTGCTGCCGCGCCCCTTCACGATCGACTCGCTGTGCCTTTTCGGCGAGGCGGAGGACGGGCGCTTCCATCTTCTGCACCGCTTTTCCCTTCACGGCTGAAGCGCGGCCATGAACCGCGCGAGCCCCGCCTCGGGCGTGGCGTCGTTCATGACGGTCCGGGCCGCGATCCCCTCGGGCAGGGGATAATCCGCGCGGGCCAGGCGAAGCGCGCGGTCCTCGGCCCCCTCACGGCCCCGCCCGGCCAGCCGCACCGCCAGAACCTCGGGCGGCGCGGTGACCAGAAGAACCCGCAGGCCCGGCAGAAGCCGCGCCGCCTCGGGCAAGGCCGTGCGCGAGGCGTTGAAGAGCAGCACCCCCTCGCCCGCCATGGCAGCAGCCGGAATGCCATAGGCCAGGCCATGGGCGCGCCAATGCAAGAGGAACTCCCCCGCCGCCTGCCGCCGGGCGAATTCCGCCTCGGTCACGCCCTCGAAATCCTCGCCCCCGGCCTGCGAGGGCCGGGTGATCACCCGCCGCGCGGCGCGGATACCGGCGTCGCTGGCACAGGCCATCGCCATCAGCGTGTCCTTGCCCGCGCCCGAAGGCCCGACGACCGCGACCGGGACCGGGATCATGCCGCCGTCCCCCCGGCCAGGGCGGGCGTGAAGCCGGTCACATCGACCAGCCGGTTGCAGACGCGATCCCGCGCGGGCGCGTCATGGAAGATCCCCAGAACCGCCGCACCGCGTGCCTTGGCCTCTTCGATCAGCGTCAGCACCACCTCGCGGTTCAGCGCATCCAGGCTGGCCGTCGGCTCGTCCAGCAACAACGCCGGATAATCATGGGCGAAACCGCGCGCGATATTCACCCTTTGCTGCTCGCCGCCCGAGAATGTGGTGGGCGACAGCGACCACAGCGGCTGCGGAACATTCAGCCGTGCCAGCAGATCGGCCGCCCGCGCCCGCGCCGCCGCCCGCGCCACCCCCAGGGCCAGCAGCGGCTCGGCCACCACGTCCAGCGTGGGCACCCGCGGCACCACCCGCAGGAACTGGCTGACATAGCCAAGGGTCGCGCGGCGCAGCGCAAGGATGCGGCGGGGGGGCGCGCCGGTGACCTCGACGCCGCCCACGCGGATCTCGCCCCCGGCGGCCAGGTAATTGCCGTAGATCATCCGCATCAGCGTCGATTTCCCCGCGCCCGACCGGCCCACCAGCCCGACGCATTCGCCCGGCGCCACGGACAGCCCCGCCCCCGCCATCACCTCGATCACCGCCCCGCCCTGATTGTGCAGGGTGAATGCCTTCGACAGATTGGAAACCTCGATCATCATCCTAGACCTGCAATACCGAAGAGACGAGAAGCTGGGTATAGCCATGCTGCGGATCGTCCAGAACCTGGTCGGTCAGGCCGGTTTCCACCACGCGGCCCGATTTCATCACCATCAGCCGGTCGGCCAGAAGCCGCACCACCGCCAGGTCATGGGTCACGATCACCACCGAAAGCCCCATGTCCCGGACCAGCCCGCGCAAAAGATCCAGAAGCCGCGCCTGGACCGAGACATCAAGCCCCCCGGTCGGCTCGTCCATGAAGACCAGCCGCGGCCCGGTCACCAGATTGCGCGCGATCTGCAACCTTTGCTGCATCCCGCCCGAAAAGGCCGAGGGCCGGTCGTCGATCCGCTCCGCCGCGATCTCGACCCGGCCCAGCCAGTCGGTGGCGGTCTCGCGGATGGCGCCGTAATGGCGCGCGCCGACCGCCATCAGCCGCTCGCCCACATTGCCCCCCGCGCTGACCCCCATGCGCAGGCCGTCGCGCGGATTCTGGTGGACATAAGCCCAATCCCCGCGCAAAAGCCGCCGCCGCCCCGCTTCCGGCATCGCCAGCACATCGGCGCCTTCGTAGCGGATGGCGCCGCGATCTGGGCGCTGATGCCCGGCAAGGCAGGACAGCAGCGTCGATTTCCCCGATCCACTTTCGCCGACGATGCCCAGAACCTCGCCCGGATAAAGATCGAACGAGACATCGGTGCAGCCGATCCGTGCGCCGTAAAGCTTCTCAAGCCCCTGGACCGAAAGCAGGGGCTGCTCATTCATCTTGGCATAAATATCCAATTCCACGGCCGCCATCAGAACACCTCCTCCGGCGATGGCGCGGCACCATGGCCCGCCGCCTGGCGCGCGGCACAGAAATCGCTGTCCGAACAGACGAACATCCGCGCGCCGCGGTCGTCGGTGATCACCTCGTCGAGATAGCTGTCCCGCGCCCCGCACAGATCGCAGGCGTGATCGGCTTTCGAGGCCACGAAGGGATGGTCCTCGAAATCCAGGCTGACCACCTGCGTATAGGGCGGCAGCGCATAGATCCGCGCCTCGCGCCCCGCGCCGAAAAGCTGGATCGCGGCATTCCCCGAAAGCTTTGGATTGTCGAATTTCGGGATCGGCGAGGGATCCATCACATAGCGCCCCTCGACCCGGACCGGATAGGCATAGGCAGTGGCGATCTCGCCATGGCGGGCAATGTCTTCGTAAAGCTTCACATGCATCAGCCCGTATTCCTCATGCTCGTGCATCTTGCGCGTCTCGGTCTCGCGCGGCTCCAGAAAGCGCAGGGGCTCGGGGATCGGCACCTGATAGACTAGGATCTGGCCCTCGGTCAGCGGCGTCTCGGGGATGCGGTGGCGGGTCTGGATCACGCTTGCGGCGGCGGTCTCGCGGGTCACTTCCACCCCGGCGGTGCGCTGGAATAAGCGCCGGATCGAGACCGCATTGGTGGTGTCGTCGGCGCCTTGGTCGATCACCTTCAGCCGGTCCTCGGGAACAAGGCAGGCCGCGGTCACCTGCACGCCGCCGGTGCCCCAGCCATAGGGCATCGGCATCTCGCGGCTGGCGAAGGGCACCTGATAGCCCGGCACCGCCAGCGCCTTGAGCAGGGCGCGCCGGATCATCCTTTTGGTCTGTTCGTCCAGATAGGCGTAATTATAGGCCTCGGCGGTCATCTGGCCCTCTCCCTGCGGGGTCTTTCCCGCGCCATGGACAAAAGCGCCGATGCGGCGAAAAGCGGGATCATTCTGCGGCCTCCTTCAGGGCTTCCGCCTCGGCCCGAAGGCGGCGGATCAGTTCCAGCTCGGCCTGGAAATCGACGTAATGCGGCAGTTTGATATGTTCCAGAAAGCCCGAGGCCTGGATGTTGTCGCAATGCGAGATGACGAATTCCTCGTCCTGCGCCGGGGCCCCGGTGAAATCCTCGCCCAATTCGTTCCAGCGCAGGGCGCGGTCGACAAGGTTCATCGACAGCGCCTTGCGCTCGGACTGGCCGAAGACGAGGCCGTAGCCCCGGGTGAATTGCGGCGGCTTGGTTCTTGAGCCCTTGAACTGGTTCACCGTCTCGCATTCGGTCAGCTCGATCTCGCCGACCGCGACGGCGAAGCCCAGCTCGGGGATTTCGACCTCGACCTCGACGCGACCGATGCGCAATTCGCCCACGAAGGCATGGGTGCGCCCGTAGCCGCGCTGGGTGGAATAGGCCAGCGACAGAAGGAACCCCTCATCCCCCCGCGCCAGCGCCTGAAGCCGCAGCGCGCGCGAGGCGGGCAGTTCCAGCGGCTCGCGCGTCAGGTCCGGGGGTGTGCTGTCGTCGCAGGGCTCGGGTTCGATCAACCCGCCCGCGCCCAGAAGCGCGCAGACATGCGGCATGGCCTCGTCCCGGGAGGGCGCGGTGGGGGCGGGCGGCACCTCGCCCTCGGCGGCCAGCGCGAAATCCAAGAGCCGGTGGGTATAGTCGAAGGTCGGGCCCAGCACCTGCCCCCCCGGCAGGTCCTTGAACGTGGCCGAGATCCGCCGGTCCACCACCATGGCCGAGGTATCGACCGGATGCGACGCACCGAAACGCGGCAGGGTGGTGCGCCAGGCGCGGATCAGGAACACAGCCTCGACCAGATCGCCGCGCGCCTGTTTCAGGGCCAGAGCGGCTAGGTTCGGGTCGAAGAGCGACCCTTCGGCCATCACCCGGTTCACGGCAAGGCTCATCTGTTCGCGGATCTGCGCCACCGACAGTTCGGGCACCGCTGGATCGCCGCGACGCTCTTCGGCCAGCCAGGCATGGGCGGCGTCGATGGCGCGCTCGCCTCCTTTGACGGCGACATACATCTATCGATCCTCCACCCGGGTCGAGCGTGGCAGCGCCGCAAGGCGGTCGCCACAGGTCAGGAAAATGTCGAAACCCAGCGGAAAAAGGGCGCGATTGACCTGGAAGGCGGCGGTTTCGGGCAGGGACAGGAAGGCCTCGTCCCGGATCCCCGGCCCGGTCAGCCGCCCGCCCGCGGGCTCCAGCCTGTCGGTTTCCACGATCAGCGTGGCAGAGCGGTCGGGCCAGGCCGGATCGCCGATCGCAAAACGCGAGACCGGCGACAGGGCCTGCCAGTCGCCAAGGGCGAAACGGGCCTTTTCGGCGCCGACCAGCGGCGCGCCAGTGTGAAAGGCGATCCAGTCGCGCAGTTCCGGCCGGTCCGCGCCGCCCGCAAGATGCAGCGGCGTGGTCGGATCGGTCAGCACCAGCAGCGCCACCCCCGCCGCGACCGAGACCGGCACGGGCGGGGCCGCGCCTTCGACGCGCTGGATGCGGCCGGGCCGCGCCATCGCGTCGAGAAGCGCGCGAAAGGCACGGGCGGATTGCTGCGCGGGTTCGGCGAAACCGCCGGAAAGATGCAGACTCATTTGTCCTCTCCGCGAACGAGGGTGAAGAATTCGACCCGGGTCGCGGCGGCTTTCGCGGCGCGGCTTTCGCGCGCGGCCCGGGCCTCGGCCCGCAGCGGGGTCAGGATCGCGGCGCCGGTCCTGCCCGGATCGGTCTGCATCAAGGCATCCACCACGGCGGCGCGCAGCGCATGGGCGCGGTCGCGGCCCTGGACCATGGCATGGCCCACCGCCCCACCGTCGAGCCGAAGCGCGCAGCGGGTCACCGTCATCTCGCCCAGGTTGAAGGCCGCGCCCTGGCCGCCGATGCGCCCGCGCACCATCACCGCGCCAATCTCGGGCGCCCGGAGGATCTGGTGGCCCGGCAGTTCTGGCAGAAGCGCCGCCAGCCGCGCGGGCTGCGCCTTGGCCAGCACCGACATCCATTCGGCGCGGGCCTGCGTTGAGGCGTCGGTCTTCGGGGGGGTGTCGGAAATCTCGCCCATCTTCGGCCTCGACAGCTTGCGGATTTGTCTAGATTACTAGACAACTAGACAAGTGATAGCTTCGCCGAGGCCGTCGCGGCAAGCGGAGTCTTGTGAATTTTTGATGACGGGCGAAAAAAGAGGGCCGCATGGCACGCAGCGCGATCTGGAAATCCATCGCCGAGACGCTTGGCGCCGAAATCGCGGGGGGGCACTACAAACCCGGCGACCGCCTGCCCAGCGAATCCGCTTTGGCGGCGCGATTCGGCGTCAACCGCCATACCGTGCGCCATGCGTTGTCGGCGCTGGCCGAGGCGGGCACCCTTCACAGCCGCCGGGGCGCGGGGGTTTTCGTCACCGCCCGACCCACCGACTATGCGCTTGGCCGCCGGGTGCGGTTCCACCACAATGTCGCGGCTTCGGGGCGGACACCCTCGCGGCGGCTGACGCTTCTGGAGACGCGCGGCGCCGATGCGCGCGAGGCGGGCGCGCTGGTGCTGGCGCCGGGCGCGGCGGTGCATGTGGTCGAGGGGATCTCTCTGGTCGACAACCAGCCGCTGGCGATCTTCCGCTCGGTCTTCGACGCCGCGCGCTTTCCCGATTTCCTGCGCCGGATCGAGGAAAGCCATTCGATCACCGCCGCGCTGGTGGCGCTTGGGCTGACGGATTACACCCGCGCCTCGACCCGGCTGACCGCCAAGATCGCGCGCCCGGTGCAGGCGCTGGCGCTGCAACTGCCCGAGGGCGCGCCGATCCTGCGCGCGGTCGCGGTGAATGTGGACCCGGAGGGCCGCCCGGTCGAATACGGCACCACCTGGTTCGCGGGCGACCGGGTGACCCTGACGCTTGCGGCCGAATCCCTGGCACCCGAATCCCCGGCTGAATCCCCTGCGACCGAGCCCTGAGGCTCAGGCCGAAACGGCCAGGCTTTCGTATTTGTCCAGGAAGGCCTCGGCCTTCATGCGGCGGAAATCCGGCAAGGCCTGTCGCAGGCGCGCATGATCCCAGTCCCACCAGGCAAGCGCGAGCAGCCGCTCGCCCACCTCGGGCGCGAAACGGCCCCGCAAGGGCGCCGCCGGGCAACCGGCGACGATCACGAAAGGCGGCACGTCGCGCGTCACCACCGCACCGGCGGCCACGACCGCGCCGGGCCCGATCACGACCTCGGGTTTCACGATGGCGCCATGGCCGATCCAGCAATCATGGCCCAGCATCACCCGCCGCGCCGCGCGGGCGGCGAAGAATTCGGCGTCATCGGGCTCGTCCCAATAATAGGCGCTGCGATAGTGGAAATGGTGCAGCGCCGCCGCGCCCATCGGATGATCGGTCGGGCCGATCCGCGTCATCGCGGCGATATTGACGAATTTCCCCACCGCGGCATTGGCGATATCGGCCAGCCGGCCGCAATAGGCGTAATCCCCGAACGAGGAATTGCGGATCCGCGACCCCTCGCCCACCTCGCATCCCAGGTGAAGGAAGGGGGATGAGGGCGAAAGCTTCGGCATCATTCGCCCTTGATCAGCTTGCGGCGCAGCCAGCTCGACAGGCTGTCCATCGCCATGACCATCAAGACGATCAGCACCATGTAATAGGCGACATCCTCCCAATCCTTCTGGGTCTGGATCGCCTGCGTCAGCAAGAGCCCGATGCCCCCGCCGACGATGGCGCCAATCACAGTGGCGCTGCGGGTGTTCGATTCGAAGAAGTAGAGCACCTGGCTGAGCAGGATCGGCATCACCTGCGGCATCACCCCGAACCGCGCCCTCTGGACAGGGTTCGCCCCGGTGGAGCGGATGCCCTCGACCTGCTTTTCGTCGATGTTCTCAAGCGCCTCTGAGAAGGTCTTGCCGAAGCTGCCGGTGTCGGTCAGAAGCATCGCCAGGGCGCCGGTCATCGGCCCCGGCCCGAAGGCCCGCGCCAGGACGATGGTCCAGATCAACCCGTCCACCCCCCGGATGAAGTCGAAAACCCGACGGAAGGCAAAGCGGATGCCCGCGAAGGGCATCATGTTCTTGGCGGCAAGGAAGGACAGCGGCAATGCCACCATGGCCGCACCGAACGTGCCGATGAAGGCCATCAGGATCGTCTCGAACATGGCCCAGAACACGTCGCCATGGCGCCACATGCCGTTTGTCAGAAAATCGCGCGTCATGGCCGAGAGGTTAGAGCGGTCGGGCTCGATCCGCTCCTCCCACAGGAACGAGGCCAGGATCTCGCCCCAGGACATGAAGGCGAAGGCGCTGTCGGGGGTGAAGAAGAACAGGGGCCAGCCCGGCTCGTAATAGAAGGTCTCGACCTTGGAGCGGGTATAGTTGAACCGCCCGGCCTGGGTCGTGACGCTGACGCGGTTGTCCGAGGCGTTGATCCAGTCCGGCAGCGGCTGCGGCGCGGTCAAGGCCAGGGTGTTCTCTTCGGTCGGGCGGATGTCGATCACCCCGTAGCCCGGCACGTCATAGCGCGCGCCCTGCGCGTCATAGGTGACGACATGGCCGCGCCCGAGGTCGATCACCGTGGTCTCGCCCCGGGCGGTGACCCAATCGGGCAGGATGCCCTCGGGATAGGTGCCCTTGCCCTCGCCCTCGACCGCGACGGTCAGGCGGCCCGAGCGGTTGTCGCGGGTGACATGGGTCTTGTGGCTGACGAAATCGGCCAGCAGGATCTTGGCGTTGTCCCACCGCGCGCGTTGCGCCAGCCCCGCCAGATCGAAGGAGATCGCGGCGTAGACCAGATAGCCGAGGATCGCCAGCGGCACCGCGAAGGACAGAAGCTTCCGCCGGTCGAAGCCTGCCAGCACGTCGTCTTTCAGGGTCGGAGAGGTCAGGGCGATGGTCATGGGATCAGCCTTTCACCAGACGGTGCCGCGCATGGTCCGAGATGCGGTCGATCAGCACGATGGTCAGGAACAGCAAGAGGAAGATCGACACCACCAGATCGAACCGCCCCTGGCCCCATTGCATGGCGATCTTCAGCTCGTAACCGATGCCGCCCGCGCCGACGAAGCCCAGAATGGCCGAGGCGCGCACGTTGATCTCGAATCGCAAGAGCGCATAGGACAGCCAGTTCGGCGCCACCTGCGGCAGGACGCCCAGCCACATCCTCTGCCCCCAGGTTGCGCCGACCGAGGCCAGCCCCTCGACCGGCTTGAGGTCGGCATTCTCAGCCACTTCCGAGAAAAGTTTGCCAAGCGCGCCGGCGGTATGCAGCGCGATCGCCGCCACGGCCGGGACCGGCCCGCCGCCAAGGATATAGATCAAGACCAGGGCGATCACGATTTCCGGGATGGCGCGGCTTGCGTCCATCATTCGGCGGAACAGCCCGATCAGCCGCGGCCAGCGCGCCAGGCCCCGGGTGGACAAAAGCGCCAGAACCATGGCCAGAAGCCCGCCCAGCAGGGTCGAGACGGCGGCGATGTTGACCGTCTCGATCAGCGAGGGCACATGAGCCCAGATCAGCCGGGGCAGATTGGCGCGCTTTTCCCAGGCCTCGGAGATCACATCCGAGGGAAAGGCTAAGATATTGGGCAAGCCGTTCAGAAACCCGCCCGCATTGCGGCTTTCGGCCAGGTTGAAGCCCGAGATGAACAGAAGCGCGAACAGGATCAGGATGATGCCGCCGTAAAGGCGGCGGCGGCGGACAAGCTCCAGATAGGCGGCGGTATTGTCGGCCGGGCCGGGGCGCTGCCCCTTTTCCGGCCCGAAGGCGATATCGACCATGGAAAATCCTGCCCGCGTCGTCGGATGGATGCGAATTGCCCGCGCCCCCGGTCAGGAAGGCGCGGGCAGAAGGTGCTGAAAGTCTTACTGCGCCGATTCCTGCAGTTGACGGGCGGCGACGATGCCCAGATAGGCCTCATGTGTGATCGGTACGAAATCGAGCGCATCGCCCGCGGCCACGCCATAGGCGCAATCCTTGTCGGTTTCGTGCAGGTCGGCGGTAAGCTGGATCACGGTCTCTTTCACCGCATCCGGCAGCGCGTTGCGCACGACCATCGGGCCTTCCGGGATCAGCTTCGAGCGCCAGATCTCGACCAGATCGTTCATGTCGACCAGGCCCGCATCCGAGGCGCGGCGGAAGGCGCCCGAATTGAAGCCGTCTTCCCATTCGCCCAGACCGTCGGCCCAGGTCACGGCGGCATCGAAATCGCCGTTCGAGACGCCGACAAGCGACTGCTCATGGCCGCCCGAGAACTTCACTTCCGAGAAGAAATCGGCCAGCGGACCGACGGTTTCCTGCATCTCGGCGCCCGGGACTAGATAGCCCGAGGTCGAATTCGGCTCGGCGAAGGCGAAGACCTTGCCCTTGGCTTCTTCCAGCGTGGTGATGCCGCTGTCGGCGCGGGCGAAGCCGATCGAGTAATAGCCGGTCGAACCGTCGAGGTTCTGCTTGGTCAGCACCGGCGAAACCGCATCCGTGTCGGTCAGGTGGATCTTGGCATAGCCCGAGGCGCCCAGCCAGGCCATGTCCAGCGTGCCGCCCAGCAGGCCCTGGATCACGCCGTCATAATCGGCGGGGGTGAAGACCTTGACCGGAACGCCCAGGGCGGTCTCGATATAGGCGCGGTAGCATTCCTGGTTGGTCAGGCGGTCCTGGGCGTTTTCGCCGCCGAGGATACCGATGTTGAACTGGGTGATCTCTTGCGCCGAAGCCATCGAGGCAAGCGCGGTGGTAGCGGCAAGGGCCAGAGCGAGGGTTTTCATGATCTCTCCAGAGGTCGGTTTGGAATGGGTCGAACGCATCGGGGCCGCGCGGCCGGGCCGCGCGCCTCCCGGAAACTTGGATCAGGCCATCAGCTTGTCGGCATAGGCCGCATCGGCGGCGCCATCGGTGGGGATCGAGGTCGAGGTGGCGGCTTCGTTGAAGCTTTCATCCGCGCCGTAGATGTCGCGCGCGACCCCGGTCGAAAGCTGGTCGGGCGTGCCGTCAAACACGATGCGACCGTCGCGCATGCCGATCACCCGGTCGCAATAGCGCCGCGCCGTGTCGAGCGTATGAAGGTTCGCGATCACCATCCGCCCATCCTCGACATTGATGCGCTTGAGCGTGTCCATCACGATCTGGGCGTTCATCGGGTCAAGGCTGGCGATCGGCTCGTCGGCAAGGATGATCTTGGGATCCTGCATCAGCGCCCGGGCGATGGCGACGCGCTGCTGCTGGCCGCCCGACAGCGCCTCGGCCCGCTTGGGCGCCTGTTCGGCGATGCCCAGCCGGTCGAGGATCTCAAGCGCGCGCAGGATGTCGGTGCGCGACCACAGGTTGAACATGGTCGAAAGGGTCGAGCGGCGGTTCAGGATGCCGTGCAGCACATTCGACGCCACATCCATGCGCGGCACGAGATTGAACTGCTGGAAGATCATCGCGCATTGGCTTTGCCATTCGCGCCGCACCGCCCCTTGCAGCGAGAGCACGTCCCGCCCCTCGACCAGCGCCTGGCCCGCCGAGGCATCGGTCAGCCGGTTCATCATCCGCAGGAAGGTGGATTTCCCCGCCCCCGAACGGCCGATGATGCCGACGAAGGCCGGGCGGTCGATGGTGAAGCTGATATTGTCGACCGCGGCGCGATTGCCAAAGAGCCGGGTGACATTGCGAACTTCCAGCACCGTTTGCCCTCTCGCTTTCAAACGTTGCCGAGGGCTTAGAAGCCTTGTGTGACGGTCGCCCCACAGAAGTTTGAAAGTTTTGAATCGCCTGCGGATGCCCTTGGCCCGGGGCGGGCCAGGATGATTTCGCTGCCCGGAAAATGATCCGCCCCATGGGCCGGGGCATGAATTTCATGCGGCGGAACGCAAAAGGGCCGACCCTGCGCGGGGTCGGCCCTTTCCGAAAGATCACGTCGGATCCGCTCGAACCCGGGACATCGGCCCCGGATCCGGCCCTCAGGCCGGGGTCGAGGACACGCCCACCTGCGCCGGACGCAGCAGGCGGTCGTGCAGGATGAAACCTTCGGTCATCACCTGGATGATCTGGCCCGCCTTGGTGCCGGGGACGGGGGCCTCGAACATCGCCTCGTGGTTCTGCGGGTCGAACTGGTCGCCCACGGCGGGGGAAACCGCACGGACGCCGTGCTTCTCCATGACATTGGTCAGCTCGCGCAGGGTCAGCTCCACCCCTTCGATCAGCGCCTCCGAAGCGGCGCGGCTTTCGTCCGGGATCGCCGAAAGCGCGCGCTTGAGATTATCGTAGACCGGCAGCAGGTCGCGCGCCAGCCGCGTTCCGCCGTATTGCTCGGCCTCGCGGCGGTCGCGATCGGCACGCTTTCGCGAATTCTCGGCATCGGCCAGCGCGCGCATGAACTTGTCGCGGAATTCGTCGCGCTCGGCCTTCAGAGCCTCAAGCTCCGCCTCTTCGATGAATTCTTCCAGTTCCGGCAGATCGCCGCCCTCTTCCGCCTCGGGGACCGCGGTATTGTCCTGCACCATTTCGCTTCCTCGTCTCTCACGCCTCAGGGCCGCCCCCGGTCGGATACCAGCCGACCGACAAGCTGCGCCGTGTAATCCACGATCGGCACCACCCGTCCGTAATTCAGCCTTGTGGGGCCGATCACGCCGACGGCGCCGATAATCTTTCGTTCGGCGTTCATATAGGGAGAAACCACCAGACTTGAACCGGAAAGTGAGAAAAGCTTGTTTTCCGATCCGATGAAGATGCGCACCCCGTCGCCGTCTTCCGCCAGATCGAGGAATTCGGCGATGTCGCGCTTGCGTTCCAGATCGTCGAACAGGCTGCGGATCCGCTCGACATCCATCTCGGAGGCGCCGTCGAGCAGGTTGGCCCGGCCCCGCACGATCAGCCGCTCGGAGGCAAGTCCCGCATTCTCCCAGACCGCGATGCCGCTTTCGACCAGATCGCGGGCAAGGCTGTCGACCTCCTGGCGGCGCGCGTCGATCTCGGCGCGGATGGAGCGGCGCAGATCCTCAAGCGTGCGCCCCCCCGCCATGGCGTTGAGGAAATTCGCCGCCTCGCGCATGGAAGAGGGCGTCTGGCCCGGCGGCGGACGGAACAGGCGGTTCTCGACATGGCCATCGGCCAGAACCAGCACCACCAGCGCCCGGTCCTCGGCCAGCGAGACGAATTCGATATGCTTGATCGGGGCGGATTTGGTCTTCGGCGACAGCACGATGCTCGCCCCCCGCGTCAGCACCGACAAGGCCCCCGACACATGGTCGAGCAGCGCCCCCACATCCTGTTCGTCCTGTGACAATGTGGCGTCGATCTTTTCGCGGTCCTGTTCGGCGACGGTGCCGACCTCCATGAACCCGTCGACGAACAGGCGCAGCCCCTGCTGGGTCGGCACCCGGCCCGCCGAGACATGCGGACTGTCGAGCAGGCCCAGAAACTCAAGGTCCTGCATCACGTTGCGGATTGTCGCCGCCGAGACCTGTTCGGTCATGCTGCGGGTCAGCGTGCGCGAGCCCACCGGCTCGCCGGTCGAAAGATAGCCCTCGACCACGCGCCGGAACACCTCGCGCGAGCGCTCGCTCATCTCCGAGACCTGTTGCGCCCTGTTTGCCATGGCTTCCCTCATCACCTGTTCCGAATAAAGGATCAACCGCCGCCTACGTCAATCAGGCTTGCATCCACCTGGGCCCGGGGCCTATCTGGCCGAAAACCACGAAAGGACCAGCCATGCGCCCCTCTGGCCGTGCTTTGGATCAGCTCCGCACGATTTCGATCGAAACCGGCGTCTCGCGCCATGCCGAAGGCTCCTGCCTGATCAAGGTCGGGGATACCCATGTGCTTTGCACCGCCTCGATCGAGGACAAGCCGCCACCCTTCCTGCGCAATTCCGGCATGGGCTGGGTGACGGCGGAATACGGCATGTTGCCTCGCGCCACCCACACCCGCGGGCGGCGCGAAGCCGCGGCGGGCAAGCAATCGGGCCGGACCCAGGAAATCCAGCGCCTTATCGGCCGCTCGCTGCGCGCGGTCGTGGACCGGCAGGCGATGGGAGAGCGTCAGATCACCGTCGATTGCGATGTGATCCAGGCCGATGGCGGCACGCGCTGCGCCGCGATCACCGGCGGCTGGGTCGCGCTGCGGCTGGCGATGGATGTGCTGGTGAAGAAGGGCATCGTGACCTCGGACCCGCTGATGGACCATGTCGCCGCCGTCTCCTGCGGGATCTATGCCGGGCAGATGGTGCTGGACCTGGATTACGACGAGGATTCGTCCGCCGGAACCGACGGCAATTTCGTCATCACCGGCGCGGGCAAGCTGGTCGAGGTCCAGGCCTCGGCCGAGGGCGCGCCCTTCAGCACCGCCGATCTTGGCACCTTGCTGGAGCTTGCGGCGAAAGGCACCGCCGATCTTGTGGCGGCGCAGCGCGCGGCGATCGGCCGATGACCCGGCGTTTCACCGGCGACAGGCTTGTCGTCGCCACCCACAACAAGGGCAAGCTGGAAGAATTCTCCGCACTTCTGGCGCCCCTTGGGATCACCTGCGTCTCGGCGGGCGATCTGGGCCTGGGCGAGCCGGAAGAGACCGAGACGACCTTCCTCGGCAATGGCCGGATCAAGGCCCATGCGGCGGCAAAGGCCTCGGGCCTTCCGGCGCTGGCCGACGATTCCGGGCTGACCGTGGATGCGCTGGACGGCGCGCCCGGCGTCTATACCGCCGACTGGGCCTTCACCCCGCAGGGGCGCGATTTCGCCATGGCGATGGAAAAGACCCATAGGTTGCTGGAAGAGGCCGGGGCCCCCCTGCCCCGCCGCGCGCAATTCCGCTGCACCCTGGTCCTGGCCTGGCCCGACGGTCACGACGAACATGCCGAGGGCGCCTGCGAGGGTCAGCTCGTCTGGCCCCGGCGCGGCGCCGAGGGACATGGCTATGACCCGATGTTCCAGCCCGACGGGTTCGAACTGACCTTCGGCGAGATGGATGCCGCACAAAAGAACACCATCAGCCACCGCGCCCGGGCGGTGGAAAAGATGCTGGCGAAGTGCTTTCGCTGACCCCGGAGCCCGACGACTGGCAAGAGGGCGGCTTCGCCCTCTACCTGCACTGGCCCTTCTGCAAGGCCAAATGCCCTTATTGCGATTTCAACAGCCATGTCCGCCCCCGGATCGACCAGGCCGAATGGCGCGACGCCTATCTGGCCGAACTCGACCGCGCGGCCACCGAGACAGGGGGTCGCATCCTGCGCTCGGTGTTTTTCGGCGGCGGCACGCCCTCGTTGATGGCACCCGAGACCGTCGCCGCAATCCTTGATCGGGTGTCGCGGCACTGGCGGCTGGCGAACGATCTTGAGGTGACGCTGGAAGCCAATCCGACCTCGGTCGAGGCTTCGCGCTTTGCGGCCTATCGCGCGGGTGGGGTCAATCGGGTCTCGCTTGGCCTGCAGGCCCTGAACGACGCCGACCTGCGCCGTCTTGGCCGCCAGCACAGCGCGGCCGAGGGGTTGGCGGCGCTGGATCTGGCGCAATCCATCTTCGAGCGGACCTCCTGCGATCTGATCTACGCCCGCCAGGACCAGTCGCTCGACGCCTGGGCCGGTGAATTGCGCGATCTGCTGGCGCGGCGGCCCGATCACATCTCGCTCTACCAGTTGACCATCGAGGAGGGCACCGCCTTTGCCCGCCTGCACGACGCCGGAAAGCTGCGTGGCCTGCCGGATGAGGATCTGGCGGCGGACATGTATGACCTGACCCGCGATCTATGCGCCGAGGCCGGGCTTTTCGATTACGAAGTCTCGAACTACGCGGTCGAGGGCGCCGAATCCCGCCATAACCTGGTCTATTGGCGAATGGGCGATTATCTGGGCATCGGCCCCGGGGCGCATGGTCGATTGACCCTTGATAACACAAGATATGCGACAAATACTCATCGCAACCCCGAAATGTGGCTAAAGTCCCAGCGTGAACGGGGCCATGGCGAGGTTTCACGTGAAACAATCGACCGCCCGTCCCAGGCGCTTGAATATCTGATGATGTGCCTGCGACTGACCGAAGGGCTGTCGCTCTCGCGTTACGCGGCGCTGAACAGAAAGCCGCCGGCATCCGACAAGCTGAAGGAACTGGAAGCGGCAGGGCTGATCCTGCAGGAGGGCGACCGCCTTCGCGCGACGCAAGCCGGAAGACTTCTGCTCAACCGCCTTGTGCTTGATATTTCCGAGGCTTAACCCGCAGCCAACCCGCCATCGCCCGAGGAAAGCAAGCGGCAGATCGCATCCAGCTCTTCCAGATTGCGATAGCTGATGGTGACGCTGCCCTGCCCGCCCTGGTCCTCGATCGCGACAGGCAGGCCCAGATTGGCGGAAAGATCGGCCTCAAGCGCCCTGGTATCGGCATCCTTCGCGCCGCCCGACGATTTTCCACCGGTCCTGGGGGTTTTACCACTGCCTTCGCGCGCCAGACGCTCGGTCTCGCGCACCGAAAGGCCACGCACGGCGACCTGTTTCGCCATGGCGACCGGATCGGTCGAGCCGATCAGCGCCCGCGCATGGCCCGCCGAGATGACATCCTCGCGCACCATCTTCTGCACTTCGTCCGGCAGGTTCAGCAGGCGCAGAAGATTGGCGATGTGGCTGCGGCTTTTCGACAGTGCCTCGGCGACCTTTTCCTGGGTGTGGCCAAAACGGTCGATCAGCGCGCGCAGGCCCATGGCCTCTTCGATGGCGTTCAGATCCTCGCGCTGGATATTCTCGATGATCGCGACTTCAAGGACTTCGGTGTCGTCCAGATCGCGGACCACGACCGGAACATCGTGCAGCCGGGCGATCTGGGCCGCGCGCCAACGCCGCTCACCCGCGACGATCTCATAGAATTCGCCCTTGGGCCGGACGACCAGCGGCTGGATCACGCCCTTCTGGCGCAGCGAATCGGCCAGGGCCTCAAGCGCCGCCTCGTCGAAATCCTTGCGGGGCTGGTCCGGGTTCGGGCGCAGTTTCGACACCGGCAGCCTGGTATCGGCGCGGCGTGGGCCTTCGCTTTCAGGACGAAGGTTCACATCCGACATCAGCGCCGACAGGCCCCGGCCCAAGCCTTTGCGTTCCATGCTCATCTCCTGATCCCGTCACCGATGCCGCAGCCGCGCGGCGATCTCTTCCGCCAGCCCGCGATAAGCCTCGGCCCCTTTCGAGGCCGAGTCGTAAGTCGTCACCGGCAGCGCATGCGAAGGCGCCTCTGACAGCCGGACATTGCGCGGAATGACGGTCCGAAACACCAGATCACCCAGATTCTCGCGCGCGTCCAGCTCGACCTGCTGCGCCAGATTGTTGCGCCTGTCATACATGGTCAGCACCACGCCTTCGATCCGCAGCCCCGGATTGGCCGAGCGCCGCACATCCCGCACCGTCAGGAGAAGCTGCGACAGCCCCTCCAGCGCGAAGAATTCCGCCTGTAGCGGCACCAGAACCGCATGCGCCGCGATCAGCGCATTCACCGTCAACAGCGAAAGCGAGGGAGGGCAGTCGATCAGCACGACATCGAAGCCGCGCGCCTCGATCTCGGGGTGTCGCAGCGCGTCATGCAGCAGAAAGCTGCGCTTTTCGTTGGAGACCAGATCGATATCCGCTGAGGCGAGATCGGAATTTGCCGGTGAAATCCATAGGTTATCAACCTTGGTCGGCTGGATGATCTCATCGGGGTGACCATCGGTCAGGATCAGGTCATAGGTGGTCAGCTTGCGCTCGCCTGTTCCGATCCCAAGCCCGGTCGAGGCGTTGCCCTGCGGATCGAGATCGACCAGCAGCACCCGAAAACCCTTTTCGGCCAGCGCCGCCGCCAGATTGATCGCCGTGGTGGTCTTGCCCACGCCGCCCTTCTGATTGGCGATGGCGATGACATGCGCCGCAACCGGAGCTGCGTCATAAGCGGGGGTCTCAGGCAAGGGCATCGCGGCTGGCACGGCGAAGATTCCTCAATTCCAGGATTGCAGATCCGTTATGGCCCGGATCGGCATGCGCTTCCAGATCGAAGCACCAGTTTTTCCGCGCCGCGGCCACTTCTTCGCGCCAACTCTCGCCCTTCGGGAACAGCGCCAGGCTTTCGGCGGCGCCATGGCGGGCCACAATGCCGCACAGCCCGTCCAGAGCGGTCATGGCCCGTGCCGAAATCACATCCGCCGCCAACGGCTCCAACGATTCGGCACGCTCTGCGCGCACCTCGACCTTCAGATCCAGAAGGCGTGCCGCTTCACGCAGGAATGTCGCCTTGCGCTGATCGGATTCGACCAGAACGACCCGGGTCGGCTGGCCCCGGTCGGCAAGAATTACCGCCACGACAATACCTGGAAATCCGCCGCCCGAGCCGAAATCGACCCAGATCGCCGGGGAATCGGGCGCATGAAGCATGATTCGCGCCGAATCCTCGATATGTCGCGACCACAGGTCGGGCAATGTGGATTTCGCTATCAGATTGATTCGCGCCGTCCATTTCGCGGCCAGAGCGGCGAAATCCCTCAGCTTCGAAAGCCCGGCCTCACTGGTGCCAAGCGCAGTCCAGAGGTCGTGATCCAATTTCAGCCCGCCCGCTTGCCCGGGCGCGCCTTTTTCAGGCTGGCGATCAACAGCATCAACGCAGCCGGGGTCATCCCCTCGATCTGCTGCGCATGGTGAAGATTTTCGGGCCGGATCCGCTCAAGCTTGCCTGTCAGTTCGGAAGACAGGCCGGACAATCCGCGGTAGTCGAAATCGGATGGGATTTCAGTGGTTTCATGCCTACGCAACTCTTCGGCATCCGCCGCCTGCCGGTCGGTATATTGCGCATAAAGCGCCTCGATCTCGGCCTGGGCCCGCGCGTCCTGCGGGTGATCGCGCAGTTCCGGCACCAGGCGATCCATCACCACCGGATCGTAGTCGGCAAAGGCCATCAGATCATAAGCCGAACGACGCGAGCCATCCTGGCTGACCTGAATTCCCGCCGCACCAAGGTCTTTCGGGGTGAACCTCTGCGCCTTCAGAAGCGAGGTAACCTTCTCAAGCGCCTCGATCTTTTCGAAGAAAGCACGCCGACGCACCTCACGAACCGCGCCAAGCACGATTCCCTTCGGCGTCAGGCGCTGATCGGCATTGTCCGCCCGCAAGCTCAGCCGATATTCTGCGCGAGAGGTGAACATCCGGTAAGGCTCGGTCACGCCGCGCGTCACCAGATCGTCAATCATCACCCCGATATAGCTGTCGCTACGGCTGAAACCGGCCGGATCCCGACCCTGGACCGAAAGCGCGGCATTCAGCCCCGCGACCATGCCCTGGGCCGCCGCCTCCTCATATCCTGTGGTTCCGTTGATCTGACCCGCAAGATAAAGCCCGGGCATCGCCTTCGATTCAAGCGTATGGCGCAAGCCGCGCGGATCGAGATAGTCATATTCGATGGCATAGCCCGGCTGGGTGATCACCGCCCGCTCCAGCCCGGTAATGGTTCGGACATAGGCCTCTTGCACCTCAGCCGGAAGACTTGTCGAAATGCCATTGGGATAGACGGTATCGTCGTCCAGCCCCTCGGGCTCCAGAAACACCTGATGGCTGTCCTTGTCGGCGAAACGGACCACCTTGTCCTCGATCGAGGGGCAATAACGCGGGCCGATGCCGTCGATATGCCCGCCATACATCGCCGAACGGCCAAGATTCTCGCGGATGATGTCATGCGTGGCGGCCGAAGTATGGGTGATCCCGCAAGCGATTTGCCGCGCGATGGGTCTGCGATTCAGGAAGGACAGCATCACCGGATCTTCATCCGCAGGCTGCGTTTCAAGCCGCGCCCAGTCAATCGTCCTGCCGTCAAGCCTGGGCGGGGTTCCGGTTTTCAGCCGCCCGGTGGTCAGGCCGAGATCGCGGATCTGCTGGCCCAAACGAATCGAGGCGGCATCGCCAACCCGCCCGCCTGAGCGATTCTGATCGCCTATATGTATGATTCCATTCAGAAACGTGCCAGTCGTCAGCACCAGGGCACCGGCGCGGATCTCTGACCCATCGGCGAGTATCAGCCCCTGGCAGCGCCCGACTTCGACGATCAGCGCCGCCGCCTCGCCCTCGATCACCGTCAGATCGGATTCCTGCGCAAGAAGCCTCTGGACCGCCTCTCGATACAGCCTGCGGTCCGCCTGGGTCCTGGGCCCCCGAACCGCGGGGCCTTTCCGACGGTTCAGCAAGCGATACTGGATCCCCGCCATATCACCGGCGCGGCCCATGATCCCGTCCATCGCGTCGATCTCCCGCACAAGATGGCCTTTACCAAGGCCGCCAATGGCCGGATTGCACGACATGACCCCGATGGAGCCCGCCCGCATCGTGACGAGCGCGGTATTGGCGCCCAGCCGGGAGGCCGCCGCCGCCGCATCCGCGCCGGCATGTCCGCCACCCACAACCACCACGTCAAAATGTTTCACGTGAAACACCCTCATTTCCCGATGCAGAAGCTGGAGAAGATCTCCCCCAGCAGTTCATCAACATCCACCCGTCCCACCAAGGCATCCAGGGACCGGATCGCGCCACGCAATTCCTCGGCCACCAGCTCGGCCAGATGCGGGCCCGAGATCATCCCGACCACCCGCCCGATCACCGTCAAACCCGATTGCAGCGCGATTCGATGCCGCTCGCGCACCATGATACCAGCTCCCGCGGTTTTTTCCGAAAGCCGCGACGAGATCATCCGCAACAGAGTATCGACCCCCTCCCCGGTCAGACCCGAAACCGCGAGCCCTTCACCGCGCAGAAGATCCGCCTTGCCTTGCACGAGAAGATCGCCCTCTCGCAGCGCAAGATGGCCGTCGAGATCGCCAAGAAAAATCCGAAGATCCGCGGCTTCGGCCCGCGAAACCGCGCGGCGAATCCCCTCGCGTTCGACAAGATCCTCGCTATCGCGAAGTCCCGCCGTATCCAGGAAGGTAACCGAAAGTCCGTCGAGATCCATCCGAACCTCGATCACGTCGCGGGTGGTCCCGGCGATTTCCGAGGTGATCGCCGCCTCTCGCCCGGCAAGCCGGTTCAAAAGCGTCGATTTTCCAGCATTCGGCGCACCGACGATCGCCACCTCGAACCCTTCGCGGATCATTTCGGATTTGCGACCGGCCTCGATCTCGCGCCGCAGCTCACCTTCAACCGAGGAAAGCAGGTCCCGCACTTCCGGCAGCACATCGACCGGCACGTCTTCCTCGGCGAAATCAATCGTAGCCTCGACCAACGCCGCCGCCCGGATCAATTGCGCCCGCCAGCCTTCGACCCGTCTGCCGATTTCACCGGAAAGCGTGCGGAGCGCCTGTTTGCGCTGCGCCTCGGTCTCGGCGTCGATCAGATCGGCGAGACCCTCGACCTGGGTCAGGTCCAGCACACCGTTTTCCATCGCACGACGGGTGAACTCGCCAGCCTCCGCCATTCTCGCAAGCCCGGTCTCAGACAAAGCGCGCAACACCGCAGCGGAAACGGCAAGGCTGCCGTGGATCTGGAACTCCACCACCTTCTCGCCAGTGAAACTGGCGTTATGATCGAAGACAACCACCAACGCTTGATCCAGAACCTCCCCCCGCCACGATATGTAGCGAAGTGAGGCCTGGCGCGCCTTCGGCACCGAACCGCAAAGCAAACCGCAGATCCGATGCGCCTCGGGCCCGGAAACCCGGATCACCGCGACTCCGGCCCGGCCACGGGCGGTTGCGCTGGCATAGATCGTATCCGCCATCGCCCCGGCCCAGCCCGCCTCAGGTGTTCATCGATTCGAAGAATTCGGAATTCGACTTGGTCTGCTTCAGCTTGCCGATCAGGAATTCGATGGCATCGGTGGTGCCCATCGGATTGAGGATCCGGCGCAGGACATAGGTCTTCTGAAGGTCGGATTTCTCGACCAGAAGGTCTTCCTTGCGGGTGCCGGACTTCAGGATATCCATCGCCGGGAAGACGCGCTTGTCGGCAACCTTGCGGTCCAGAACGATCTCGGAGTTACCGGTGCCCTTGAATTCTTCGAAGATCACCTCGTCCATGCGCGATCCGGTGTCGATCAGCGCGGTGGCGATGATGGTGAGCGAGCCGCCCTCCTCGATGTTGCGCGCCGCGCCGAAGAAGCGTTTCGGGCGTTGCAGCGCATTGGCATCGACGCCCCCGGTCAGAACCTTGCCCGAGCTGGGAACCACTGTGTTGAAAGCCCGGCCCAGGCGGGTGATCGAATCGAGCAAGATCACCACATCCCGCTTGTGCTCGACCAGGCGCTTGGCCTTTTCGATCACCATTTCCGAAACCGCCACGTGCCGCGTCGCCGGTTCGTCGAAGGTCGAGGAAATCACCTCGCCCTTCACCGAACGCTGCATGTCGGTGACTTCCTCGGGCCGTTCGTCGATCAGAAGCACGATCAGATAACATTCCGGGTGGTTCGCCGCCACCGAGCGCGCGATATTCTGCAGCAGCACCGTCTTGCCGGTGCGCGGCGGCGCCACGATCAGCGCGCGCTGACCCTTGCCGATCGGCGCCACCAGATCGATGATCCGGGCCGAGCGGTCCTTGATCGTCGGATCCTCGACTTCCATCTTCAGCCGCTCATCGGGATAAAGCGGTGTCAGATTGTCGAAATGGACCTTGTGGCGGGCTTTCTCGGGATCGTCGAAATTGATCCGCGTGGCCTTCACCAGGCTGAAATAACGCTCGTTTTCGGAGGGAGCCTTGATCACGCCTTCGATGGAATCGCCGGTGCGCAGGCTGAACTGTCGGATCATCTCGGGGCTGACATAGATGTCATCGGGACCGGGCAGATAGTTCGCCTCGGGGCTGCGCAGGAAACCGAACCCGTCCTGCAGCACCTCAAGCACACCGTCGCCGCCGATCTCGAATCCTTCCTCGGCATGTTCTTTGAGGATCTGGAACATCATCTCGCCCTTGCGCATCGAAGGGGCGTTATCGATCTCCCATTCCTCGGCCATGGCCAGAAGATCGGCCGGGGTCTTGGCCTTGAGGTCAGAGAGATTCAGACGTTCGGTCATGGAAATACCTTGGAGAGAGACCACATCCTGGCGGATGCGGGCAGCGAGCATGTTTTCTAAGGGAGGCGCCTGGATCGGACGATCCTGCTGGCGGCGCAGATAGTCGTCGCCTTCACGAAAGTCAAGCTTTGCCGTAGAGGTCTTTCTTTACTTCTTCTATAATAAAGAAAAAAGAAAAGATGATGATGATGTTGGGCCTTGGGATAACGGGATGTCCGAGGTTGGTCACAGGATATCCCATGTCGGGACAGGCTGTTGACGACAGGGGGATAACCTCGTCCGGCGTGGAGAAACTGTCATGAATCTTATATATTTCAATATATTGCATGGAAATCGTTGAGAATTTCATCCACAGGTCATTTGTACGTCCCCGCGTCGGAGATCGCTCTTCCACAGGGACCGGAAAACCTCATGCCCAGTGGGATAACTCTGGCACGGCTTGACAGCAAAGCGGGCTCGGACCCATTTCTGCCCGGAAGAGCCGGGTTGTTCACTTCGGCTGCGCAGGAACGAAACAGGTTTTCCCCCAGGTTTTTCCCCGATGATATCTCTCGCCTCAGCCTCCCAAACCCGGCTTTCCCTGCTTCTGGCGGCGGGGATCGAGGTCGAGGCCCGCCCCGCCCGGATCGATGAGGAATCGGTTCGCCGCGCGCTGGAGGAAGAGGGCGCCTCTCCCCGCGATGTCGCCGATACCCTGGCCGAGATGAAGGCGAGAAAGCTTGCCGAGCGGTTGAGCGAGGGGGACGGAAATGCCCTGGTCCTGGGCTGCGATCAGGTGCTGGAATTCGACGGCCGGATCTTCGCCAAACCCGAAACCCGCGACGAGGCCCGCGCCCAGCTTCGCGATCTTCGCGGAAAGACGCACCGGCTTCTGTCGGCGGCGGTGCTTTACGAAGGCCCGCGCCCGGTCTGGCGCCATGTCGGGCAGGCGCGGTTGACCATGCGCAACTTCTCGGACGATTATCTTGACGATTATGTCACCCGGAACTGGTCCGAAATCCGCTATTCTGTCGGCGGATACCGACTGGAGGAAGAAGGTGTGCGGCTCTTCGCCTCGGTCACGGGCGATCATTTCACCATATTGGGCCTGCCGCTGATGCCTCTTCTGAACTACCTGAGCGACCGAAGGATCATACCGGCATGAGCGATCACCGAATTCCTCTGGCGGCCGTGCTGGGCCATCCGGTGGCGCACAGCCGCAGCCCGGCTTTGCATGGCTACTGGCTGCGCCGCTATGGACTGCAGGGCCATTATATCCCGATGGATGTGGCGCCGCAGGATCTGAACCAGGTGATTGCGATGATGCCGCGCATGGGTTTTGTCGGCGCCAATGTCACCATTCCGCATAAGGAGGCGATCCTTTCCATCGCCGATATCGTCACCGACCGGGCGGCGCTGATCGGGGCCGCCAATACGCTGATTTTCCGCAAGGACGGCAAGATCCATGCCGACAATACCGATGGTGCGGGTTTCATCGCCAATCTGCGCCAGCAGGCGCCGGGCTGGAATCCGGCGGCCGGGCCCGCGGTGGTTCTGGGGGCCGGGGGGGCCTCGCGCGCTGTGGTGGCCGCGCTGATCGAGGTGGGCGCGCCCGAGATCTGGCTCGCCAACCGTTCGCGCCCCAGGGCCGAGGCCCTGCGGTCGGATTTCGGGGCCAAGATCGTCGTCCATGAATGGAGCACCGTCTGGCAGGTGCTGGACGATTGCGCGACACTGGTGAACACGACCTCGCTGGGTATGGTGGGCAAGCCGCCGCTTCAGATCAATATGGAGCGGCTCGGGCCCCAGACCCTGGTGACCGATCTGGTCTATACGCCGCTTCAGACCCAGTTCCTGGCCGAGGCGCGGGTGTGTGGCTGCCCGACCGTCGATGGCCTCGGCATGCTCTTGCATCAGGCCGCGCCGGGGTTCGAACGCTGGTTCGGCCAGAAGCCCGAGGTCGATGAGGCCACGCGGCAGGCGGTGCTGACGGCATGAAAGCCTTCCGTCTCGGCTTGACCGGATCCATCGGCATGGGAAAATCCACGACGGCCGCGATGTTTGCCGAGGCCGGGCTTGCGGTCTGGGACGCAGATGCGGCCGTTCATCGGCTTTACGCCCGGGGCGGGGCTGGCGCGGCGGCAATCGCGCCGCATTTTCCCGATGCGGTCGAGGATGGCGCGGTGTCGCGCGCGACGCTGAAGGCCGTATTGGCCCGGGATCCGGCACGGCTCGCGCTGCTGGAAAGCCTGATCCATCCGCTTGTGGCCAAGGATCGCGCGGCTTTCCTGCAGGATCCGGGCTCGGACATCGCGGTGCTCGACATCCCGCTTCTGTTCGAGAAAGGCACCCAGACCGAATGCGACGCGGTGCTTTTGGTCACCGCGCCCCCTGCCCTGCAACGCGCCCGGGTTCTGGCTCGCCCCGGTATGACCGGGGCGCAATTCGCCCTGATCCTGTCGCGGCAGATGCCGGATGCTGAGAAACGCGCCCTGGCCGATCATCTGGTCGAGACGCTTTCGATCGCCAGCACCCGTGCCTATGTTTGGGCGCTGATCGACCATATCCGGGCCCGCCGCGCGGCAGCAGGAGGAAACCATGCGTGAGATCGTCCTCGACACCGAAACCACGGGTTTCGACCCGAACGAAGGCGACCGCATCGTCGAGATCGGCGGTGTCGAGCTGATGAACCACCTGCCCACCGGCCGGACCTATCACCAATATATCAACCCCGAGCGCGACATGCCCACCGCCGCGTTCGAGGTTCACGGGCTGAGCGCGGAATTCCTTGCCGACAAGCCGATATTCGCCCGCATCGGCCAGGAATTCGCCGATTTCGTGGGGGATGCCAAGCTGGTGATCCATAATGCCGCCTTCGACATGAAATTCCTGAATTTCGAGTTGAAGCGGATGGGCCTGCCCGGCCTGCCGATGAGCCAGGCCATCGACACGCTGACCATCGCACGGCAGAAATTCCCGGGCTCCCCGGCTTCGCTCGATGCCCTTTGTCGTCGCTTCGGCGTCGACAATTCCAGGCGCGAGAAGCACGGTGCGCTTCTCGACAGCGAAATCCTGGCCGAGGTCTATCTGGAACTGATCGGCGGGCGGCAGCCCGATCTCGTCCTGGCCTCGGCGGGTACAAGCCGAACGGGTCCGCGGGGGCCCTCGGGCGACTGGCGCCCCCGGCCCCGTCCGGTGCCGCTCGGGCCGCTTCTGACGGCGGAAGAAATCGCGGCGCATGAGGTTTTCGTTGAAAAGCTGGGGGCCGGAGCGATCTGGCGCAGGCGCTCCTGACCGCCGGGGCGGTGTGCAGGAATATGGCAAAGCGGTGACCTTTTACTCGATTACAAGGGGTTAACCCGGGTTTCATCCTGACATGGCATCCTTCCTGCGGGTGTGGTGAAAGGTGATGGGATGGCCGGGCAACGGAATGCACCGCCAGTCATCATCAAAAGGAAGAAGATCGTTGCTGGTGGCGGCCATCATGGCGGCGCCTGGAAAGTGGCTTATGCCGATTTCGTGACGGCGATGATGGCCTTCTTCCTTTTGATGTGGCTATTGAACGCAACGACGGAAACACAGCGCAAGGGGCTGTCGGATTATTTCAATCCATCGATCCCGATCACGCGGATTTCTGGCGGTGGCGAGGACATGTTCTCCGGTGATTCCATGTTCGCCCAGGACAGGAAGCCCCGCCATGACACCGGCGGCACGTCGAGCGAGACCGGGGACGGCAGCGCCACCGCCGAGGACAGCCAGGCTGATCAGCGCATGGCCGAATTCCGGGCCAGGGTCGAGCAAATGCTGTTCGACCGCGGCGGCGAAAGCCGGACCATGCAGCAGCTCCTGCGCCACGTCATCACCCGCATCACCGACGAGGGCCTGGTGATCGAGCTTTACGATCTCGAAAACGCTCAGATTTTCATCGGCGATAGCGCCGAGCCCGCCCCGGTGACGATCGCCCTTGCCGCGCTTCTTGCCGAGGTGCTGAACCTGACCGCGAACCGGATCGCGGTGAACGCCCATGTTCACAGCTATCCGGTGACGCTGAATGTCGATCCGTCCTGGGATTTGACCTCGGACCGCGCGCAGGCGATGCGGGGCCTGCTGGAGCGTTCGGGCCTGGCGCCGAACCGGGTCGCGCGGGTCACCGGGCACGCCGACCGCAGCCCTGCCGTCGCCGATCCCGCGGCCCTGCGCAACAACCGGATCGAAATCGTGCTGCTGCGCCGCGATCGCTGATCGGTTGATTGCGCGGATCGTCGTGGCCTGGACGGGCCCATGTCATATGGCCGACCGGCAAACTGATGGGGACAGCCGCTGATACGGCACAAGTATGCACATCCGAATCGAATGCCTAAACTTTATGCGAAATATAATGTTTTTATTCAATGGCTTGTCGGTGGTTTCTGAGGCTGGAAACCAAAAGCTTGCACATCCACGGCATATGCATGCACACGTTGAGCGAGAACGACCGCTATGCGGGACAGAACGGAAGTTGGCCGCCTGTCAAACGCCCGCCCTGCGCGGACGTTTCAGCGTCAGAAGTTCGGTTACGTCCTTTAGTTCGTCGGCGGTCGAAATTCCGATCTTCAGCCATCTGCCATCGTGATCGGTTTCCGCTGCATCATACAGCTCCATCAGTCGAGGACTGAGCTGGTTGCGTCGAGCTTCCACTTTCTCGCGCTCTGCCCCACCCAACACGACCACCGCAGCAAAGGCGCGGTATTCGGGCAGCAGTGTGCAGAAAGCCTTGGATTTCTTGTAGCGCAGGGACCAACCGTGTTTCTTGCCGCCGTATATCCAGTCCGGTGTGAAAACCTCGGGGTATCCGACCGCGATCCAGTCCCGCAGGGCGGACCATTGCACAAAGGCATCCGTCCCGATCCAGTCACGGATTGTCACATCGTCCGGCTCTGTAGACTTGTCGGTGAGCCGGTCCCCGATCTGTGGTGAATGATCCATGCCGCAGCTTCCCGTATCATCGAGCCAGCATCGCAAATGCGCGATAGGCAGGAAAGGGCTCGAAGCTACCTTTGGCCATCAGGAAAAGGGCAGCTCGTGCCTGCTTGCCTAGGTCTCCATCTCGACCGAGAAGATATCACTTGACGGAGGGTGTGCATGAAAACGCCAAAACGTGGATGCTTATGCCTCGTTGGCAACAGCGGCGAGTTCTGGTGACCCCGACAGGACTCGAACCTGTAACCTGCCCCTTAGGAGGGGGCTGCTCTATCCAGTTGAGCCACGGGGCCATTCGCTTCTCAATGCACAAAGCCGGTCGCAAAGGCAACCTTCGCCGCGCGGCAAGGGGACAGGAAATCCGCGGCGACGGGGGTTTGCGCCGCAAGAAACCGGCTTGGACAAGCCCGGGCTTTGGCGCTAACACTCGTTGCGGGTGCCGGGGCGGGTGCCGGAAAATCCGTTAGGATCCGTGAAAGCTCCGGCGCCGATCCGAAAGCGACAGGCTGGACCCCGTGACGAGACAGACCCCCCCAGATCCGCGTCGGCCCCTGACCTTGCGCGACGTGTCCGAGGCTTCGGGCGTCAGCGAGATGACGGTCAGCCGGGTGCTGCGCAACCGTGGCGATGTGTCGGATACCACGCGCGAGCGGGTTCTGGAGGCCGCGCGCCGCCTTGGCTATGTACCGAACAAGATCGCGGGCGCCCTGGCCAGCCAACGGGTCAATCTGGTCGGCGTGATCATCCCCTCGCTTTCGAACATGGTTTTCCCCGAGGTTCTGGGTGGGATCTCGGACGTGCTTGAGGACACCGGGCTGCAACCCGTCGTCGGCGTCTCGAACTATCAGCCCGACCGCGAAGAGCAGGTGATCTATGAAATGCTGTCCTGGCGGCCCTCGGGGCTGATCCTTGCCGGGCTGGAACACTCCGAGGCGGCGCGCGCCATGCTCGCACAGGCCGGGGTGCCGGTGGTCGAGATCATGGACATCGATGGAACCCCGGTCGACAATGCGGTCGGGATCTCGCATCGTCGCGCGGGGCGCAAGATGGCCGAGGCGATCATCGCCGCCGGATATCGCCGCATCGCCTTTCTGGGCACCCATATGCCCACGAACGACCATCGGGCGCGAAAGCGGCTGGAAGGTTTCGAAGAGGCGCTGGCGAAAGCCGGTCTCTCCATCGTGGACCGCGAATATTATTCCGGCGGCTCGGCCTTGGCCAAGGGGCGCGAGATGACCGAGGCGCTTCTCAAACGCTCTCCCGACGTGGATTTTCTTTATTATTCCAATGATATGATCGGGGCGGGCGGGCTTTTGTGGTGCCTGGAGCAGGGGCTGGAAGTGCCGGGCCGGATCGGGCTTGCCGGGTTCAACGGGGTCGAGCTGCTGGAGGGGTTGCCGCGCAGGCTTGCCACGATGGACGCCTGTCGGCGCGAGATCGGTCAGCGCGCGGCCGAAATCATCGCGGGCAAACGGCCGCCCGAGGTGACGGCGGGCGTGATCGGCGGCGAGGTGATCGAATTGCAGCCGAAGCTTCAGCCCGGCGATACGATCCGCAAGGCCTGATCCCGCTGGATGCGAAGACAGGCCCCGCAGGGCCTGTCCGCAGCGTCGCGATCAGATCGCCGACTGGATCCAGTTCGCCAGCGCGGCCTTGGGCGCGGCGCCGACCTTGTTCGACACCACCTCGCCATCCTTGAACAGGAACAAAGCGGGGATGCCGCGAACGCCAAGCTGGGCCGGGCTTTCGGGATTTTCGTCGACATTGACCTTCACGATCTTGACCTTGCCCTGGTATTCGGCGGCAAGCTCTTCCAGAGCGGGGCCGATCTGGCGGCAGGGCCCGCACCATTCGGCCCAGAAATCGACGACCACGGGAATGTCCGACTTGCGGACTTCCTCGTCGAAAGTGGCGTCGCTGACGGCGACCGTGTTCTCGCCCATGATGCTTTCTCCTGAAAGGAATGTCTTGTCATGGAAGGTAGGTTCGCACGATAGGCCCGTCAAGACGCGGGGCCCGTCAAGATGCGGGTCGGCATCACGCGCCTTCGGCGCGGGCGAGGGCGGCGCGGACGGCTTCGGTCTCCAGCCTCATCAGATGCGGCAGGCGGGTCCAGAGGATGGCGGTCTCGATCCGGCGGCCGGGATAGAGCGCGGCCATCGCCAAGGCGTAGGCGCCCAACTGGCGCAGATAGGCCTCGGGCACCTCGCCCGGGTCCAGGGGCACGGCGCGGTTCGACTTGAAATCGACGATGGTGATGCGATCCGGGGCGATCACCAGCCGGTCGATGGCGCCCGCAAGCCAGCCGCCGTTCCAGGGCACCGCCACCTCGACCTCGGCCAGGCTGCCGGGGGCGAAAAGCCAGGCCAGCTCCGGCGCGGTCAGGATCGCGCGGGCCTCCTGCGCAAGGTTTTCGTCGAGGCCGAGCGCGGAAAGCGCCTCCTCGCGCGCGCTCGGGTCAAGATCGCCCAGATGCTGAAGCGCCAGATGCAGCGCGGTGCCGCGCTCCAGCGGATCACCGTCGCCGGAGGGCTCGGTCGGGTCGAAGGGGGCGCCGGGGTCGAGCACGACCTTCTCGCCGCCAAGGCCCGAGGGCGACCAGATCCGCAGCGGCTCGGGCGGGGCCGAGGCGGGGCGAAGCGCGAAATCCGGCGCCAGCACCCGGCTTTGCGTCCCGGCGGGGGCGGGGGCTTCGGGCGGCCAGTCGCCGAAGCCAAGATGCAGCGCCCCCGCGGGATCGGCCTCGGCCCCCAGCCGCAGCGCGCCCCGCCGGATGATCCCGTGCCATGAGGTCTCGCCGCATTCGCCCGCCCCCGCCACGATCAGCCAGTGCTTCGCCCGCGTCATCGCGACATAAAGCAGGCGCAGGTTTTCGGCCTCGCGCGCGGCGGCGCGGGCGGCCTTGCGTGCGGCGACCGCGCCAGCATCCTCGGCCTTGCGACCGGCCCAGGTCACCACCGACTCGGCCAGGGGCAGGATCATGTCGCGGTCGCGCAACTGGCGGTCGGCGGTGTCGGGCAGGATCACCACCGGCGCCTCAAGCCCTTTCGAGCCATGCACAGTCATCACCCGGATCTGGCTGCCCTCGCCCTCGGGCTGGCGCTTCACCTCGATCTCGCCCGCCGCCATCCAGACCAGAAAGCCGGTCAGGCTGGGCACTTCGGCGCGCTCATAGGCCAGCGCCTGCTGGCTGAGTTCGTCGATGGCGTCGGCGGCCTCCTCGCCCAGCCGGGCCAGAAGCCGCGACCGGCCACGATGGCGGTTCAGGAGGCGGTCGATCAGGTCGTAGGGGCGCAGGAATTCGGCGCTGTCGCGCAGGTCCCTGAGGATGGCGAGCGCCTCGGCCTCTTCCGCCCTGTCGGATTGGCGCAGCGCCTCCCACAGATAGCCCTTGCGGCCATGGGCCAGGCGGTAGAGCTGCGCCTCGCTCCAGCCGAACAGGGGTGAGCGCAGCGCGGTCGCCAGCGAAAGATCGTCCTCGGGCGTGACCAGAAAGGCCAGAGCCGCAAGGATGTCGCGCACGGCCAGCTCTTCGGAAAGCGTCAGCCGGTCGGGCCCCGCGATGGCGAGACCCGCCGATTTGCAGGCGCGGATGACGGATTCGAAGATCTCGCCCCGGCGCTGGACCAGGATCAGGAAATCCCCCGCCCGGACCGGCCTTGCGCCCCCGGGCGCCAGATGGTCGGGGATCTGCACACCCGCGTGGATCATTTCGGCGATCCGCCCGGCGATCCGTTCGGCCAGGACCACGGCGGCATCGGTCTGGCCGACCAGATCGACCGGATCATACCATTCCTTCGGCTCGGGCTTTTCGGGGGCGGGCACCGGGGGCCAGATCTCCACCCTGCCGGGCAGGGCCTGGTGGAAGGGACGGTGTTCGAACGCGCCGCCAAGCGCCGGTTCCAGATCGCCCCGAAAACAGGCATCGACCAGATCCAGCACCGCGCGGGACGAGCGGAAGGAATGCACCAGCGGCAGTTCCAGGACCGGCGCCCCCGCCGCCCTGAAAGCGTCCGAGAAGCGGGATTTCCAGCCGTCGAAAGCCACCACATCAGCGCCCTGGAAGGAATAGATCGACTGTTTCTTGTCGCCCACGACGAAAAGCGAACGCGCAATGTCGCGCGCGCCGCGGCCCGCGGTGAATTCCTCGGTCAGCGCGGCGATGATGCGCCATTGCGCCGGGCTGGTGTCCTGCGCCTCGTCCACCAGCACATGGTCGATGGCGCCGTCCAGCCGGAACAGCACCCAGGGCGCGATGGCGGGATCGGTCAAGAGCCGGGTGGCGCGGGTGATGAAATCGTCGAAATCCAGCCAGCCGCGCCGGGCCTTGGCCGCCTCGTAGCGCCGCAGGAAGGCCTGCGCGAAATCATGCAGTGCCAGCGCCTTGCGCAGGGCGACCAGCGCAAGGCGCACCGGGCGCGCCGCCTCGACGCGCGCCATCAGCCCTTCGACCTGGTCCATCACATCGCCCAGGCCCGCCCGGGTCTCCTTGGTCGGAAAGCTGCCGATCTTGGCCGAGAATGGCGCCTTGGCCGAGGCGCCGGTCAGGAAAACCCCCTCCATCACCGCCAGATCGTCAAGCCCGAAGGGCGGCGACAGCGTCGCCAGCAGCGCGCCCGCCCGGTTGTCGGTGGATTTGCCCGAGGCCAGCAGCGCGGGCACCAGCGCCGCCAGCGCGGGCCCGTCGCCCGGCGCGAAACAGCGCCCGAGCAGCGCGGCCTCGTCCTCCTGCGGGTCCAGTTCGAAAGCGGTGCGCAGCGCGGCCGGATCCGCGCCCCCGATCAGATCGGCGCGCTGCCCGACGATCTGGCGCAGAAGGTTGTCGATCTGCTCGCCCGCCTCGGGAAGGATTGCCTCGAACAGCGCGGCCTCCGGCCCCTCGGCCATCTCTTCCAGGATCTCGGCGCGCAAAAGCGCGGCCGAGCGGTCGTCGAGTTCGGTGAAGGACGGGCTCACCCCGGCCTCAAGCGGGAAGCGGCGCAAGAGGCCCGCGCAGAAGGAATGGATGGTCTGGATACGGATCCCGCCGGGCGTCTCGATCGCGCGGGCGAACAGCCGCCGCGCCTGGGCCAGGGCGGGGCCGGTCAGTTCGCCGCCCTGGCCAAGCCGCGCCAGATCGGCGCGCAGCCGGTCCTCGGCCGCCATGGCCCATTCGCCCAGGCGGCGGAACAGGCGGTTCTGCATCTCGGCGGCGGCGGCCTTGGTATAGGTCAGGCAAAGGATGTTCTGCGGATCCACCCCTTGCAGCAAGAGCCGCGCGACCCGGTCGGTCAGCACCTTGGTCTTGCCCGAGCCGGCATTGGCCACCAGCCAGACATTGGCCAGCGGATCGGATGCGGCGATCTGGGCCGCGCTGGCGGGATCGGGGACCTTCATCCCACATCCTCCGGCCTGGGATCCGCGGTCACGTCCCATTCTCCGTAGCGGGCCAGATCGTCGTAATCGCCGAAATCGCGGGTCTCGACCATCGCGCGGCGGGCGGTATAGCCGCGCGACGGCTGGCGATAGGCCAGGATCAGGCGGCGGAATTCCTCAAGCACGCGCAGGACATCCTCTTCGCCCAGTTCTGACGCGACCTCCTTCATGTCGCGGCGCAGCGCGACATAGGCAAGCCTTGCCGAGGGCTGCGGCCCGACTTCGGGGAAGGCGCCAAGCGCGGCCATCACCGCGGCCAGATGCAATTGCTTGGCAAAGGCCTGCTGCTGCTTTTCCGAAGGCGGCGTGCCGGTCTTGTAATCGACGATGCGCAGGCTGCCGTCATCAAGCAGGTCAAGCCGGTCGGGCTTGCCCACCAGACGGAAATCCAGCCCCGGGATCTCCACCTCGTATTTCCGCTCAAGCGAGACCGGGGTGCCGCCCGCCGCGCGCAGCCCCTCGACGAAGGGCCGGGCGATCTCGGCCATCCGGGTGCGCCAGACCGCCCGCATCGCGGGCCAGGCCACGGCCTCGGCCAGAACCTCGTCGGTGATCCGCATCAGCAGGTCGGCGGCTTCCCGCGGATCGGGGGGCGGGGCCTGTTTCAGGAACCGCTCGGGCACGCGATGCAGCACCTCGCCGCGCAGCCTCGCATCGGCCAGCGGGCGCAAGGGCGGCAGCGGGCGCAGGTGCAGGACATGGCTGGCGTAGATGGCATAGGGGTCGCGGATCAGCCGCTCCACCTCGGTCAGCGACAGCCGCGCGGGCCGCGCGGCAAGCGGCGGCCGGGGCGAGGGGCGAGGGGCGGCCGGAACCGGCACGGGCCGCTCGACCGCCGCCGCCTCGGCCAGCAGCCGCTGCCCGCGCGCGCGCATCGCCGACAGGGCCTCGGCCCCGCCGTTCGAACTCAGCCCGCCCATCAGATTGGTCAGCCGGTTGAGCCAGCGCGCGGGCACCGTCTCGGCCTCGGCATCGCGAAGCGCGCGGCTCAGCACCACATCCGGCGCGCCGATGGCCATCTGGAAATCATGCGCCGAAAGCCCGATCCGGCGCTCGGGCAGCAAAAGCCCGGCCTCGATCCGCATCCGGCGGTTCAGCCAGGGATCGGGCGGGATCTGGGCCGGCCAGACGCCCTCGTTCAGCCCCGCCATCACCAGAAGATCGCCCCCCGCCAGCCGCGCCTCCTGCGGGCCCAGGATCTCGATCCTGGGATCGAGCGAGACCACCTCGCGCACCTGGCGGCGGGAGAACACCCCATCCAGCAGGGCGGCGTAATCCTTCAGCGACAGGGCAAAGCCCTCGGGCGCCTCACGCGCCAGTTCGTCCATCGCCGCCAGCGCCTCGGCCCCCGCCGCGCGCTCCCACAAGGCGCCGCTGCCGCCCGGATCGGTGCCGCGCGCCAGCGCCTCGGCCAGGTTGCGGTGGCGGGCGATCCGCTCGGGCAGCGTGGCGGCGGCGGTATCGGCCAGTCCCACCAGGATCGCGCCCATCCGCTCGGCCCAGTGCGGGGCGAGCGGCTCCTTGCGCGCTTCGGCCCAATGGCGCAGGGCGGCCGGATCGGGGAAGGCCGGGCCGCGCTGGCGCAGCGAAAGCTCCAGCTCGCGCGTCAGCAGCAGATGCAACCCGCGATCCGCGCCGGAAAAGGCCAGCGGATGTTTCATCAGTGCCAGGCATTCGTCCACCGCAAGCCGCCGCCCCATCGCGCGGGCGATCATCCGCAGCAGCCGCCCCGGCGGGCTGTGGGTCAGCGGCTGGCCCGCGGAATCGTCGGGACGCAAGCCCCAGCGGTCCAGCGCCGCCGTCACCCGCCGGGTCAGGTCGCGGTCGGGTGTCAGCAGCACGGCCTTCTCGCCGCGCTCGACCGCGCCGCGCAGCAAAAGCGCGATGGCCTGCGCCTCGGCGCGCGGATCGGGGGCCTCAAGCAGGGTCAGCCGTTGCGAAAGCGGGCGCAGATCGGGCAGGCCGGGCCCTTCGGCGATCCATTGGTCGGTGACCGGCGCGGGCCGCAGCGCCAGAGAGACCAGCGCGTTGCGCAAGGGATCGGGGGCGGCCCGGTCGTCCGCCCGGTCATCCCAGGGGCGAACGCTTTCGGGACCGATGCCGATCCGGCCCATCAGCCGGTGAAAGCGGTATTGCGGGTGATCCTCCTGCCCGGTCGTGCCCGCCGCCCCGGAATCCAGCGCCTGCCAGACCGCGGCGGGCTGGCCGAAATCGAAGCCGGGCACCACCAGCGCGCCCTGCGGCAGCCGCGCCACCGCCGCCATCAGCAGCGCGGTCGTGCCCCGGGAGCCGGTCGAACCGGCGACGATCACCGGATCGTTTGGCGGATGGGCCTGCCAGCGGGCGATCAGCGTTTCGGTCGCGCGGCGCAGCCGGGCCTCGGCATCGGGTGGACTGTCGGGGCCGAAGAATCGTTCGACCAGCGAGACGAAGCTGCGCGCGCGGGCCCAATGTGCGGCATGGCCCTCCATGTCCAGCGCGGCAAGGCGGGCGGGGGGAACGCTCTCTGCACGCAATTCATCCATCAGCGCGGCAAGGCTGTCGGCCAGATCGTAAAGCGCGCTTCGCGGTGCAAGATCGGGTTGGGCCGTCAGCAGGCGATCCACCAGCACCGCGAGTTCCAGCCGTCGCCCCAGGCGCGAGACCGGCGGACCGGCCTCGCCCGGCAGCGGCTCGGCGCCGATTTCGGTCACCAGCCGCATCCGGGGCAGGAAGGTCGCGCCGCCGGTCAGGAAGGCCTCGCGCAGCCGTCGCCGCAGCCGCTGGGTGTTCAGATAAAGCGTGACGCGCGCCATCGCCTCGGGCGGGCGGCCCGCCATGCGCCGGATCAGCCCCGCCGCCAGTCGGGCGGGAAAATCGGCGCCGGGCGGCAGGCCGAAAAGCCGCGGGCCGGGCCGGTCGAACAGCGCCTCAACCATCGGCGGGTTCCGCCAGCAGGGCCTCGGCCTCGGCCAGCCCCTCGGGCGTGCCGACATCGCACCACTCGCCCGGATAGGTCAGCGCGAAGGCGCGCCCCTCGGCGATCATCCGGTCCCAGACCCGGTTCAATGAGAACGCTTGTTCGGAAACTTCGCGCAGCGCCCCTGTTTGCAGGATCTGGGCGCCGAGATAGACGAAGCCCTCCTCGCCCCCGGCGCGGCGGATGCGGTCCTCGGGCGATAGGGTGAAATCCGCCCGCCCCTTGCGCCCGGGCAGGCCTGCCCGCGCCTTGACCAGCAAAAGCGCCGCCATCCGCGCCGGATCCCAATGCGCGGCCAGCAGGGAAAGCGGGTTCGGCCCGCGCCAGACCACATCGGGGTTCAGCGTCATCACCGCAATGCCTTCGGGGCCGAGCAGGGGCAGCGCGGCGCGCAGGCCGCCGCCGGTCTCAAGGATTTCCTCTTCATGGCTGATTGCGACGGGCCGACCCTTCAGATGCTCGCGGATCTGCCCGCCAAGGTAATGGCTGTTCACCACGACCGGCGCCGCCCCGGCCGCGTCGCCCAGATCCAGCGCCCGGTCCAGCAGTGTGCGACCGGCGACCTTTATCAGCGGCTTGGGCCGGTCCCTGGTCAGCGCGCCCATCCTTGTCCCGAAGCCGGCGGCGAAGATCATCAGCGGCATTGCGCCCGTCTTCCTCCCCGTCCGGCGCAGGTGGGCGATCACCTCCGGCGTCGGCTCCGGCAGCACGGCCAGGCATTCGCGCCGCAGTTCCGCCAGCGCGGGATGCGAGAGGTTGCGCATCAACTGGCCCCAGACCCGGGGCATGTGCCCCAGATAGCCGTCCTTGCCGTCGCGCAGGCAGAGCCGGGCGAAAACCCCAAGGATGCGCAGCGCGCGCAACGCGCCCAGTGTCGCATAGGCGGGCCGGAGGCTCTCGACGCTCCGCCCTCTGCCCCGGGCGAAGGCGGCAAGGGCTACGGCCTCGGTTTCCGGCGCGACATCGCGGCGGGCGTCCTGTAGAAGCGAGACCAGATCATATTCCGGCTGGCCCATCTGGCCGGACTGGAAATCCAGAAGCCCGACCCGGGCAAGACCGGCGCGTTCCGGCAGCCAGAGCAGGTTTCCGGCGTGATAGTCGCGCAGGATCAGGACGCGCGGCCCGTCGGCATGGGCCGCCAGCGCCCGGGCCAGTGCGGTTTCGATCCCCTCGGCCGGAACATCGGCGCCCCGGACGCCCCGGGCATAGATCTCGACCGCGATGCGGACCGATTGCGCCCATTCGGCCGCGCTCGGATCGGGCAGGCCCGTCGGCGCGGGCGCGGCCTGCAGCCGGGTCAGGACCCCGGTGGCCTCAAGATAGAGCGGAAGTTCCATTTCGGGCCGCGCGGCGCTGACCAGAGCGAAAAGATCGTCCCCCAGATCCTCGATCAGCAGGAGGCCCGCCTCCAGATCCCGGGCGAGGATCCGGGGTGGCGACAGGCCCAGCCCGGCCAGATGCGCGCCGATGCGGATGAAATCGGCCGGATCGTCGGCGCAGCCGGGGGGGGCGTCCATCAGGACCGCCGCCTCGCCGTCCCGGGCCAGACGCTCGTAGCTGCGGGACGAGGCATCGCCCGCCAGGTGCGCGCGCCTTGCCCCGGCCCATCCCGCCCGCGACAGGAACGCGGCTTTCCTATCCTCGCGGCTCATGTCGAAAGCCCTTCGGCCAGGGCGCGCAGCGTGGCGGAATCGGCGCCGGAAATCGTCAGGCCGCGCCCTTCGTCACGATGGGACAACGTCAGGGTGATCGCCGATCCGGGCCGGTCGGCGCCAAGGCGGTCGGGCCATTCGACCAGCACGATCGCGGTCTCCATCGCGTCGAGCAGCCCAAGCTCCTCGGCCTCGGCGGGATGGGTGAGGCGGTAGAGATCGGCGTGCCAGATCTCGCCCCCCGGCGTGTCATAGGTCTGGACCAGGGTGAAGCTGGGCGAGGGCACTTCGGTCGCCTCGCCCGCCAGCGCGCGGATTGCGGCACGGGCGATATGGGACTTGCCCGCGCCGACCGGCCCCTCCAGAAGGACGGTCCGTCCGGGGCGCAGCAGCGCGCCAAGGCGGGCGCCGAAGCGGCGGGCCTCTTTCTCGGTCTGAAGCACGAATTGCGGGGCGGGATCTGCGGACATGACGCAAGTCTATCCGTTGGCGCAGGGCCCCGAAAGGCCCTCTGAACGCCCCTTCGACGCCCCCCGGGGACGGCTTTCGGGAGGCTGGCGAAAGAGCCTGCGAAAGGCCTTCGGCAAGGCCGTCCCCGGGGGCGTTTCTAAAGATCACCGCTGCGATTTCGGCCCCGGCGTCAAAGCCGCATCACCGCCTTGTCCGGCCCGCCCTTGCCGTCGGATGCCGCCTTGCCCGGCCCGTCGCCGGTGCGATCCTCCGCCATGGGCGATGGGTTGCGCCCCCCGCTCAGCCGGAAGCTCACCAGGGTCGAGCCATGCGGCATGGGCGAGACCCGGCATTCCAGCGCCCGCCCGTCGGTCATCCGCGCCTCGCCCTCCCAGGGTTCGCGCGGGCCGAAACTGCCGATATAGGCGGAAAGGTCGCCCCACAGCAGCGTCGGCGCCGTCATCCGCCGCCAATGGCCGATCACCTGCGATTCTCCGCGCGCGGGCATCAGGCCCGAGGCCCCCTCCGGTCCCCATAGCCGCGTGGCGGCCAGATTCGACATCGCCACCGCCCCGTCCTGGGCGAAGACGACGACGGCGTCGCTTATCGCGTCAATCACCGCCTGGCCAAGCTCCAGATCCGCGCGGTAGCGGCGGGTGCGGGTCATCTCGGTCGAGATGTCTTCGATCATGAAGGCAAGCGCGCCATTGGGATGTGGACGGCCCGAGACCCGCCAGGTCTGGCCCGAGGGCAGGGTCCAGGTGTCTTCGTAAAGCCCCGAGGCGGCGGCCTCCTCCATTTCCACGATCTGGCGGCGCCAGCTTCGGTAGTCGCGCTGTTCGGGCAGCATGTTGCGCTCGCGCATCGCATCGAGCAGCATCGGCAGCGTCGGGCGCGAGATCAGGAATTCGGTGCCCAGGCCGGAAAGGTCGATCAATGCGGGGTTGAACATCTGCAACACCCGCCGTCCGTCGAAGATGGCCAGGCCGATCGGAAGCTGGGCGAAGGTCTTGGTCAGGGTCTGCATGAAATCGTGCAGGCTGGTCTCGGCCCGCACCAGCGGGTCGGCGGGCTGGGCGTAGAAGATCAGCCCGGGGGCCGAGGCGATGCCGGTCACCTCATACCAATGGGTGCCGACCCTTCGCCGCAACGGGGCGGTCTCCCCGGCGATCTGGCCGAAGACATCGGGCAGGGGCCAGGTCAGGTCCTGCCCCGGTTCCAGCCGTTCCAGCGCCAGACGCAGATAGGGGCTGTTGGCCCAGATCACCTCTCCCTCGGCGTTTTCGCGCCAGATCGGCATCGGCGCCTCGGCCAGGGTCTGGCGCAGCGCGCAAAGCTCGTCGCGCGCCGCGACCTCGGCGGCGCCGTCCGGCCCGCCGAGGATCTGCTCGCTGTCGCTGTCGATCAGCGTCAGCCGCGTCAGCCCGCCCAGCCATTCGGCCCGCAGAATCAGGGGCGGCGACAGATCCTCGCGCGAGCACAGCACGAACCGGCCTTCGCTCGGAAGCCCCTCAAGCCTTGCGGCCAGGCCGGGGAAGATCGGCTCCAGCCGCGAAAGCGCGCGCAGCCGGGGCCCTCCGATCTCGACCCCGCTATCGATCGTGCCGTCGATCAGGGCATGGGCCGGAGGGGTGGCGTCAAGCAGCCGGTCGCCGTCGAAGATCAGAACGGTCGCGGGAGTTTCGGTTCCGAAGACTGACGACAGCCGCGTCGGCGCCCGCAGCGACAGCGCCGAAATCGCCAGAAGCGCCGCACCGGCGACCAGGGTGGCCGTCACCACCAGCCCAAGGCCGAGTGTCCAGTCGATGGCCATTCCGCGCTCCAGTTCCCCAGTCTTGTCACGCCGCGTTTCCCCGGCAGGTTGGGGCAGGAGTCTTAATTCGAGGTTAATGAAGCTTGACGCTGCGCCGCCGTTCATGAAGCGCCGCCCTGGCGCAACCCCGGGGCGCCGCGATCAGATCGGGATCTGTTCGTTGGGCGATCCGGTAAAGCCGGGCGGGGCTTCGAAATCCTGGCGCGCCCAGACCGCGCTGACCACCGCGCCCGAACGCGCGGGGCGCTCGTCCGGGCTGAGGAACGGGTCGGATCCGTTGGAGAAGTCCAGCTCCGCCCCGGTGCGCTCCAGCAGCGTCTTGGCGATGAAGAGGCCAAGCCCCATGCCTTCGTATTCCGGGCGGCGTCCGCGGTCCTGATCCTCGCGCCGCGCGCGGATGAAGGGATCGCCGATGCGGCCGATGACATTGGGCGAATAGCCCTCGCCGTCGTCCGAGATGCGGATGAGGATCTGCCTTTCGGTCCATTCGCCGTCGATCCAGACGGTGGTGCGGGCGAAATCCACCGCATTCTGCACGAGGTTGCGCAGGCCGTGGATGATCTCGGGGCGGCGCAGCACATTGGGCTGGCGTTCGCCATCGACCGCGCCGCCCGGCCCGGGGCGCAGTGCGAAGACCAGTTCCTTGCCACGGGCGAGATGCGGCTCGGCCGCCTCGCGCAGCAACACGCCAAGCGGGGCCTGGCGCAGTTGCAGGTCGTCCTTCCCGGCCCGGCCCATGCCGCGCAGGATGTCGCGGCAGCGGTCGGTCTGGGCGCGGATCAGCCGCACGTCGTCCAGCAGCTCGGGCCGGTCTTCAAGCTCGCCGATCAGCTCGCCGGAGACGAGCTTGATCGTGGCCAGCGGCGTTCCCAGCTCATGCGCGGCGGCGGCGACCACACCGCCCAGATCGGTCAGCTTCTGCTCGCGCGCCAGCGCCATCTGGGTGGCCAGAAGCGCGTCGGACATCGCCCGAGTCTCAAGCGCGACACGGCGCGAATAGATGCCCAGGAAGACCAGCCCCACCACGATCGCCACCCAATAGCCGAAGGCGAACAGCGGCGGCAGCTCCAGCTTTGAGCCGTCGGGCATCAGGATCGGGATGCTGACATGCGCGATAAGGGTGATCAGCACGATGGCGGTCGCCCCCAGGATCAAGGTCGAACGCAGGCCGAGCGCGCTGGCCGAGATCGTCGCCGGAACCAGCACCAGAAGCGCGAAGGGATTGCTGAGCCCGCCGCTGAGAAAGATCAGGAATACAAGCTGGGCCAGATCGAATTGCAGCATCGCCAGCGCGCCCAGTTCCGACAGCCGCCGGTTACGCGGAAACAGGAAGACCGAGACTAGATTGGCCCCGACCGAGACCCCCACCGCCAGATAGCACAGAAGCAGCGGAAGGCGCAGGCCGAACCACAGATCGGCCAGGGTGATCGTGGCCAACTGCCCGCAGATCGCCAGCCAGCGCAGGAAGATCAGCGTGCGCAGGCGAAGGCGGTTTTCCTCGCCCCCACCCAGGCTCTTTCCGGGACCGCCGCCGGACTGGAACAGCGATGGTGTCGCGGGGCGGGGCGGGGATTTCGTCCTCATCTTTGCCACCTGTCCGTGGAAAAAGGGCTGTGTCCCGGATCGCTCCGGCCTCAGATCCGGCGCCCCATCTGGCGGCGGATCTGACGGCGGGTTTCCAGTTCGGCATTGATGGCGCCGCCGGTCAGGATCGCCAGCACCGAAAGGTAAAGCCACATCATCAGGATCACCACCGCCCCGATCGAGCCGTAGATCCGGTTGTAGCTGTTGAAATTCTCGAGATAGAGCGAGAAGCCGAAGGAAACCCCGGCCCAGGCGAAGGCGGCGAAGATCACGCCGCCGGTGATCCAGCCCGAATGCGAACCGCGCGGCAGGTTCGGCCCGAAACGGTAAAGGATGGCCAGACAGCTCAGCACAAGCGCGAACATCGCCACCCAGGGCAGCATGCGGGTCAGGCGCTGGGCGAGGCCGCCGAACTGCACATAGCCCAGAAGCACCGGCACGATGACGATGGTGGCCAGGGCGACGATCAGCGCCCCGATCAGCGCGAAGGTCAGCAGGAATTCGCGCGCCATGCCATGCAGCCAGTTTCGCCGCTCGACCCGGTGGACGACGTCAAGCCCCGCGACCAGCGCCGAAACCCCGTTGCGTGCCGAATAAAGCGCCACCGCCATCGACAGAAGCGTGGTCCAGCCCAAGGTCAGGCCCGGCGCATTCACCAGCGCCATCACCTGGTCATGCACCAGCGCCGCGGCATCGTCGGGCAGGAAGCGTTCGACCACCTCCAGATAGCCCGCGATCACGATCGGATCGGCCATCAGCCCCCAGATCGCCACCACCGCGCCCAGGCCGGGGAAAACGGCGAACATGGCGTAGAAGGCCACCCCGGCGGCGATCAGGCCGAAATGGCCGTCGCTGGTCCGGGTCCAGACGGCAAGAAGAAAGCGCCAGAGCGAACGGAGGATCCTGAGCATGGCCGTTTATCCTACGACTTCGCCGCAGGTGCAACCTGACCGGGCCGGGGGGCGCTCGCGGCTCAGCCGCCACGGATCCAGGTCGGGAAATCCGCCCCCTCGGGCATTGCGCGGGCGCGGTCCGAGATCAGGGCGCGGTCGCGCTTTTCCTCCAGCGTGCCGCCGCCCGCCAGGGCGTCGAAGCGGTCGAGATATTCCGGCAGGCGCCCCGAAAGCAGCAGGCCGGGGTCCAAGGGCAGGTCCGGGGTCAGCACCTTGGACAATTGCCAGACCACGGTCGTGCAGTTCGAGGTCAGGGTGTTATACCAGCGCGGCGCGGTATTCAGCGCATTTCCCAGCTCGACATAGCGCAGGAAGACCTGCCGCAACTGGCGCGGCGTCAGCTTCAGCGGGTAGAGCCGCACCTCTTCCGCGCGCTGCACGGCGCGCCATTGCACGATGTCTGCCTCTTCGGCGGCGATCAGCGACAATTCGAACTGGCGGAAAAAGCCTCCGATGGGCGAGAAACTCTCGCCCTTTTCGCGCCGGATCTCGACCGAGAAGGTCAGGGGGGGCGCGTCGCGGAAGCGGAAGCTGACCAGAAGATGCGCGATGTCGGGATTGTCCCAGACCGATGTGATCATGTCGGCGCCGGTCAGTTTCGACAGGTCGACGCTGCGCGAGATCCATGCCTCATGGCTGGTTTCATGCGCGCCGGACCAGCGAAAGGCGCGGACATTCTGCAGATGGACGATATTGCCCGCCACCTCGCCCCGCACGATATGGGCGACATCGGGCGCCCAGTCGCGGTCCTGCCGGGGGGTGAGCGACAGATACCAGCCCGCCACCGCCAGAGCCAGCAGGCCCAGCCCAGCCCAGCCCCAATCGGTGGCCAGCCGCGCCCAGACCACCGCCGCCAGCGCCAGCGCGAAACCCGCCAGCACCGGCACCCTGGCCTGGGGAAACTGCACCCAGAGCGCGGTCGCCGCCCAGGCGCCGCCCAGCGCCAGCAGGGCCCAGAACGGCACGGCCGCCATCATAGCCTTCACCGCTTCACGCTCGACGTGACATAGTTCACCGAAAGGTCGCGCGACGACAGGCTCCAGCGCCAGGAGACCGGGTTGAACACCATGCCCTTGCGGTCCACCGGATCAAGCCCCGCGCCCCGGATCAGGTCGAACAATTCCTCGGGCGTGATGAATTTCCGCCAGTCATGCGTGCCGACCGGCAGCCAGCGCATCACGCGCTCGGCGCCGACGATCGCCATCAGCCAGCTTTTCGGATTGCGGTTGAGGGTCGAGCAGATCATCAGCCCGCCGGGTTTCAGCAGCGCCTCGCAGGCGCGCAGATAGGCCGGGGGATCGGCGACATGTTCGATCACCTCCATGTTCAGCACGATGTCGAACCGCTCGCCCGCCGCGGCCAGCGCCTCGGCGGTGGTGTGGCGGTAGTCGATCGCCAGCCCGCTTTCCTCGGCATGCAGCCGGGCTATGGGGATGTTGCGCTCGGCCGCATCGGCGCCCACCACCTCGGCCCCCAGCCGGGCCATCGGCTCGGACAAAAGCCCGCCGCCGCAGCCGATGTCCAGGATCCGCAGCCCGGCGAAGGGCAGGGGGGTCGCCAGGTCCCGGCCGAATTCGGCGGCGATCTGGCGGGTGATGTAATCCAGCCGACAGGGATTCATCAGATGCAGCGGGCGGAACTTGCCGTTCGGATCCCACCATTCCGAGGCCATGGCCTGGAACTTCGCCACCTCGGCGGGATCAATCGTCGCGCTGGCCTGCATGGCACGCTCCTTCGTTCGACTTCGGTCTTCCGCCGCGTTATACATGATCTCATGGATCAAAGATCAGGCCAAAAACGCGCAGCCGACTATCTTTATCCGCCCCTCGAACCCTTCGAGCGGCGGGTGATGGAGACCGGCGACGGCCATTCGATCCATGTCGAGCAATGCGGCAACCCCGCGGGCGTGCCGGTGATCGTCTTCCATGGCGGGCCCGGCGGCGGATGCAGCCCGGCGATGCGGCGCTATTTCGATCCGGCGCATTACCGGGTGGTGCTGTTCGACCAGAGGGGATGCGGACGCTCGCGCCCCCATGCCTCGGTCGAGCGGAACACCACCTGGGACCTGGTGGCGGATGCCGAAAGGATCCGCGAATTGCTGGGGATCGAGCGGTTCATCGTCTTCGGCGGCAGTTGGGGCGCCACGCTGGCCCTTGTCTATGCGCTGACCCATCCCCAGCGGGTGCGCCATCTGGTCTTGCGCGGCGTCTTCCTGATGACCCGGGCCGAGCTTGACTGGTTCTACGGCGGCGGCGCGGGGGCGTTCTTCCCCGATCTCTGGGCGCGTTTCATAGCACCCATCCCCGAGGCCGAGCGCGGCGACCTGATCCGCGCCTATCATCGTCGACTGTTTTCCGGAAATACCGGCGAAGAGATCCGCTTCGGCCGGATCTGGGCGCAATGGGAAAACGCCCTGGCCTCGATCGGCAATGACGGCATGTTCGGCGAAAGCCCCGGCGAATACGCCCGCGCCTTTTCGCGGATCGAGAACCATTATTTCATCAACGACGGCTTTCTGGACGAAGACGGCTGGATCCTTAAGCACCGCCGCCGGATCGAGCATATCCCCGCCGATATCGTGCAGGGGCGCTACGATATGGTCTGCCCGCCGGTCTCGGCCTGGAAACTGGCGCAGGGCTGGGACCGGGCGCGGGTCGATCTGGTGCCCCTGGCGGGCCATGCCCTTTCCGAGCCGGGGATCAGCGAGGCGCTGGTGCGGGTGATGGACCGCCTGCGCGGCTGAGGGGTTTTCCCTTCGGGCTGTGTATCGACGGCGAGAAGGAACCCGGTGGTCGTCACGCCCATCACAACGGGCATTTCCGTAATCTGCACGCGTCGGACGAAACGCGAGGCGTGGCCTAAGGGGGCGGGCAAGGAAGAGTTCTGCTGCGAAAATGGGCAGAACGAGAAAAATCCGTCCTCGGCGATCCGGATAAAGAACGACTTGTCTCATAGATATTTATCCGGCCCGATCCTAGTGTCCAGATCCAGCCTTCCTCGGGCTGTCTCTCGACCTTCGAGGGCGCCGATGCCGATGCCGGAGGCAAGATCGCCACGCTGACCTACGAACAGCTTGAGCGGAGCAAGTTCTACCGTATCGGCAACGACAAGCTGAAGGACAGGCTCTTCGCCGAGGCCGAGGCCCGGATCAACGCCGCTTGACCGCACAGGGCCCGCACCGAACGGCGGCGGGGGTCGCATTCACGGGAGACCAGACCATGACCCGATTGATCGACCTGAATGCCTGGATCAACTTGTCCGGGGCCGGGGATGATTCCTGGCCGCGAAAGGGCTACAGGCGGATGCGTTCTTCGCGTTTGACCACTACGTCAATGCGGCGCGCATCGCGCATAGGGGCGTGTTCTCGAATGTCTTCATGTCCGACCGGCCGCAGCCTCTGATCGGCGAGGGGCCGCGCCCCGAACAGACCCTGGATCCTTTCGTGCTGTTCCCGGCGATCCTGTCGCAGATGCCCGATACCGGCGCGATCATCACCGCCACCACGCAATGCAACCAGCCCTATCAGCTTGCACGCGCGGTCCAGAGCCTGAACCTGCTGTTCCCCGGTCGCATCGGCTGGAACATCGTGTCCTCGTGGCACCCCGAGATCGCGGCGAATTTCGGCGGCGAGGAATTGCCCGACCGCGCCACCCGCTATGCGAGGGCCGAGGAATTCGTCGAAGTGGTGTTGAAACTTTGGAACAGTTGGTCCTACCCTTGGGGCGAGGGCGAGCTGAAATCCTTCGGGACGTCGACGCCGATCGATCACGAGGGCGCGCATTTCCGCGTGAAGGGGCCCCTGAACCTGCCCGCCGCGCCCTGGGGGCGGCCCAGGATCGTCCAGGCCCGGGGGGGCGGTCGCGGGGGTCGGGCTGGGCGCGCGCCATGTCGATTTCGTCTATGCGCCGCTGTCCTCGGTGGAAGGCGGCCGCGCCTTCCGCGCCGAATTGCATGCCGCCGCCCTCACCGCCGGTCGGGGGAGGCGCTGCCGGGCGGAAACCGGCTGTGGCCGCCCGCGCCCGATCTGGGGCGGCGGATATGGCAGGCAAGCTTTTCGGTCGACGGCGCGATCCGTGCGGGGCGGGCGACGGATTGATGCCGTCGCGCATCCGGCCCCGGCCCCCGGGGCGCGAGGGCATGTCTTTGGCCGATCTGCAACGCCCGCTGGTCGAGGCCTATCTGACCCATCTGCCGCCGGGTGTGGCGCCGCGGATCCTTGCCTCGCGCTTGGTCTATGTCGCGGAAGACCACGAAAAGGCGCCGGAATTCGGCGGCCTGGGGTTGCGAAGAGCCGCGACCCGGATCGGCGGGGAAAAGTTTGCCGGGCTTTCCGGCTTGACCACCCGGGATCTGATCCGGCGCTTCGACCAGCATATCGGAACGCCTGAGGAGGTCGTCCGCTCCCTGGCCGGGGATGCGGTTCTGGAACAGGCGATGGATGTGGCGGTGCAGCTTCACTCGGTCGATCCGCCCCATGCCGAAATCCTGAATTCGATCACGCTCTTCGCGCGCGAGGTGGCGCCCGCCCTCGGCTGGCGCGCCCGTGCGGCGGCGGCGGAAGTCGGGGGCGACTTGGCCAAGGGGCGGGCTGACCGGCGATCGGGCCGCAGGACATGGTGCGGTGGCCGGAGGCGATACCCAACGTCGCGAAAGGCGCCGAGCCGGAGGTTACGCCCCGGAGGGCGGGATTTCGTCCTGATGTTCGCCAAGGCGGGGCGAAGCGCGGTCGAGCGAAAGCTCGGCGCCCGAGAAGGTGACGGGCGTCCGCACGCCGGGCACGCCTTCGGGCGCGATCTTCAGCCCGCGCGCGATCACCTGCGGATCGGCGAAGACCTCGGCCAGGTCGTTGATCGGGCCCGCGGGCACGCCCTCGGCCTCGCAGGCGGCCAGAAGATCGGCCTTGGCGAAGCGCCGCGTCGCCTCGGTCAGTTTCGCGGTCAACTCGTCGCGGCGGGCGATGCGGTCGGCATTGCTCCGGTATTCGGGCGCCTCGGCCAGGGCATGCAGGCCGAGGATCGCGCAAAGCCTGCGATACTGGCCGTCGTTGCCGGTGGCGAAGATGATCCAGCCGTCGCGGCAGTCGAAGACGGCATAGGGCATCAGATTGGGATGGGCATTGCCCATCCGGCGGGGCGCATCCCCGGTGGCCAGATAGTTCATCGCCTGATTGGCGAGGATCGCCGTCCCCACATCCATCAGCGCCATGTCGATATGCTGGCCCTCGCCGGTGCGGGCGCGCTGCAAGATCGCGGCAAGGATCGCGGTCGTGGCATAGATGCCGGTGTAGATGTCGGTCACCGCAAGGCCGACCTTCTGCGGCTGGCCGCCGGGGTCTCCGGTCAGGCTCATCAGCCCGGCCATGCCCTGAATGATGAAATCATAGCCCGCGCGCGGCGCATAGGGGCCGGTCTGGCCGAATCCGGTGATCGAGCAATAGACGAGGCGGGGGTTCACCTGCCGCAGGCTTTGGTAGTCCAGCCCGTATTTCGCCAAGCCCCCCAGCTTGAAATTCTCGATCACCACATCGGCCCCGGCGACAAGGCGGCGGACGGTTTCCTGGCCCTCTTTGGTGCGGAAATCGGCGATGACGCTTTTCTTCCCCCGGTTGGTGCCGTGGAAATAGGCCGCCGTGCGGTCGGTCCCGCCGTCGGGGGTCGGCCGTTCGATGAAGGGCGGGCCCCAGCGGCGGGTGTCGTCGCCTTCGGGCGCCTCGACCTTGATCACCTCGGCCCCCAGATCGGCAAGCGTCTGGCCCGCCCATGGACCGGCCAGGATCCGCGCCAGTTCGATGACGCGGATCCCTTCCAGTGGCGCGGGCATTTCAGCCCCCCAGCTTGCTGTCGATGATCTTCTTCAACTCGGCATAGGTCATGTTGCCGTGAAGCTCGCCGTCGATCAGCAGGGCGGGCGTGCCCTGGATCGGGGTTTCCTGCATCGAGGTCTCGAACTGCGCGACAAGCGTATCGACCAGCGCAGTGTCCGACAGGCAGGCGTCGAGCTGTTCGTTGGTCAGCCCCGCCGTCAGGCCGATGGTGCGCAGCTTCTGCACGACCAGCGTGGGATCGCCCGCCGTGGCCCAGTCGTTCTGCTGTTCGAACAGTATGTCCGAAATGCCGAAATAGCGCATTTCGCCGCCGCAGCGCGCGACCAGAGCGGCCCAGAGGCCGTATCGGTCGAAATAGACCTCGGAGACCGAAAAGCGGACCTTGCCGCTGTCGATATATTCGGTCTTCAGCGGCTTGAAGGCGGTGGCGTGGAAATTCGCGCAATGCGAGCAGGTGTAGGAGGCGAATTCGACGATATGGATCGGGGCATCGGCCGCGCCGATCGAGGGCATGCCGGTGAAATGCTGCGTGGCCGGGGCCTCGGCGCCCTCTTCGGCGGGGGCCTCCTGTGCCCAGGCCGGGGCGCTTGCAAGGGTGGCGGCAAGGGCCATCAGGCTCCGGCGGGTGAGTGTGGTCATCGGGGCGTCCTCATTTCTTTTCGGCGCGAGTTAGGATGTTGCGGGCCAGCAGTTCAAGGGCGGCCCGCAGGCCGGGATCGGCGATGGCCTCGGCCGTCTGCGCGGCGCGGGCCCGGGTTTCGGGGCTTGGCCCGCCGGGCCCGGCGGCGGGGCCCGGGGTGAACCGGGCCTGGCCTTCGGCAAAGCCGGTGGCGGCGGTCTGGGTCAGGATCACCCGGGAGATGGCGTTGTAGCCGTAGACCGCGTTCACCTTCTCGCGGATGCGGGCCTTCTGCATCTCGACCACCGGCGCCATCGCGCCCTGGACCAGAAGCGTCAGCGTGCCCCCCATGCCGCCCTGGCCGTAGCCGACCTTCACCGGGCGGGTGATGCGGGCGATCTCGGGGCCGACGACCTCGGCCCAATGGGTGACGAGGCGGGCCACCGCGAAGCCCCGGCTTTCGCCCGCCCGGCGCACCTGGCCCGAGACCAGCGAGAACGCGGGTTCGAAACCGCGCATGCGGTGTTGGGCCGATGGGGAAGGGGCGGGTCTGCGGGCCATCCGGTGCCGTCATGTTCCGGCCCGATGTTGCCCGGGCCCTTCAGTGCGCTATGTTGTCTGTGCGCTATCTTAACCGAAGCCCGTTTCCCCGCCAGCCCGGCACGCGCCAGAAAGCCTAAAGATTGCGTGATAGAGTTGAAACAGCCGATCGGGCCGGAACGCCCGGCGATCTTCTGCTGGCCTGGTATGACCGCCATGCCCGCGAGATGCCCTGGCGCGTCGGCCCGGCCGAGCGGCGCGCGGGCATCCGGCCCGATCCCTATCGGGTCTGGCTGTCCGAGGTGATGCTGCAGCAGACCACCGTCGCGGCGGTGCGGGGCTATTTCCAGCGCTTCACCGCGCGCTGGCCGGATGTCGCCGCGCTGGCGGCGGCGCGGGACGAGGATGTCATGGCCGAATGGGCGGGTCTTGGCTATTACGCCCGCGCCCGCAACCTTCTGCGCTGCGCGCGCGAGGTGGCGGCGCGGGGCGGCTTTCCCGCGACGCGCGACGCGCTTCTGACCCTGCCCGGCATCGGCCCCTATACGGCGGCGGCCATCGCCTCGATCGCATGGGACGAGGCGGCGGTGGTGGTCGACGGCAATGTGGAGCGGGTGATGGCGCGGCTTTTCGCCGTCGAGACCCCGCTTCCCGACGCCAGGCCCGAACTGACCGCGCTGGCGGCGCGGCTGACGCCCCGGCAGCGCCCGGGCGATCATGCCCAGGCGGTGATGGATCTGGGCGCGACGATCTGCACGCCGAAATCGCCCGCCTGCGGCATCTGCCCGCTGAGGACGCCCTGCGCCGCCCGCGCCCGCGGCCTTGCGGCAGAACTGCCGCGCAAGCGCGCCAAACCGGCAAAGCCGGTGCGCGCGGGCGTGGTCTGGGCGCTGCTGACCCCGCGCGGCTGGCTGATGGAGCGGCGGCCCGCGCGCGGCCTTCTGGGCGGCATGCCGGGCTTTCCCGGCGACGGCTGGGACGGCGCGGGCGGCCCCGCCCCGGCCGAGGCCGACTGGCGCGAGGCCGGGGCCTTTCGCCACACCTTCACCCATTTCCACCTGGACCTGCGGGTCCTGGCCGCTTTCGGCGAGGCAAATCCCCTGCGCGGCGAGATCATGCCCGGGCTGGACCCGCAAAGCCTGCCCACATTGATGCGAAAGGCGCATGATCTGGCGGCTGCGGCGCTTTCGTCGCGTTGATCTTTCCGCGCGGGAATGCGTTAATCCGCGGGAAAATGGAGGCCCAAATGTCCCTTCTCTCTCCCGAAAAGGTGGCCAGCCCCGCGCAAGCCCTTCCATTCTGGCTGTCATTCGGAACCGTCCCCGTCGCCCTTCTGGGCATGGCCTGGGGCGGGTTCTGGGTGCTTTTGCTGCCGATCTATTGTTGGGGGCTGTTCTCGGCCCTCGATGCGGCCCTTGGCCTGAATACCGAAAACGCCAGCCTCGACACCTCGGACGAGGATCTGTGGCTCTACCGCTGGCTGACCATGCTGTGGTTCCCGGTGCAGTTCGTGCTGCTGTGCATCTTCCTGTGGTATCTGCCGCGCAGCGGGCTGGGAGTCTGGGAAAAGATCGGCATGACCTTCGGCATGGGTGTGATGACCGGCACCATCGGCATCAACTACAGCCATGAGCTGATGCACCAGAAGCCCAAGGTGGAACGCTGGCTGGCGGATCTGATGCTTGCCACCGTGCTTTATTCGCATTTCCGCACCGAGCATCTGAAGGTCCATCACCTTTATGTCGGCACGCCCCGCGACGCGGTGACCGCGCGCTACAACGAGGGTTTCCACCGCTTCTTCCCGCGCGTGGTGGTCGAGACCCGGCGCTCGGCCTTCCGGGCGGAAAAGGCCTGGCTCGCGCGCAAGGGGCTGCCGTGGTGGCATCGCTCGAACCCCTATTGGCGCTACTGGCTCTTGCAGGGCGGTATGATGTTCTTGGCGCTGGCGCTTGGCGGCTGGCAGGGGATCTTGCTGTTCGCCGGCCAGGCGGCGGTGGCGACCTGGCAGCTTGAACTGGTGAACTACGTCGAGCATTACGGCCTGACCCGGCGCCATCTGGGCGAGGGCCGCTACGAACATGCCCTGCCCCGCCATAGCTGGAACGCGGCGCACAAGGCGACGAACTGGCTTTTGATCAACCTGCAGCGCCATTCGGACCATCACTACAAGCCCGACCGCCGCTTCCCTCTGCTTCAGAACTACGAAGAGGACGAGGCGCCGCAGCTTCCGCGTGGCTATCCGGCGATGACCTTCGTGGCGATGATCCCGCCGCTGTGGCGGCGGATGATGAACCCGCGCGTGCGGGCCTGGCGCAAGCAGTTCTATCCCGACATCACCGACTGGAAACCCTACAACAAGGGGCTGAACCCGATCCCCAGGGGCGCACCCTGATGACTGTCGCGCCCGCAAGATGACCCCCGCAAGATGACCGGGCTCGCAATGTAAAATGCCCCGCCATGGCATGCCATGGCGGGGCGAGTCGCACCCCGGGCGGTCCAGGGCGCAGGCGTTCCTGGTCCCGTCTGTGAACCCCCCGGTCAGTTGGGTCGAGTGGCCTCTGCTTCCATCTCGGCCCGGATCTGCTGGCGCAAGATGTCGATCGGGATCATCTTGCCGTCGCGCTTGTAATGCCAATAGGTCCATCCGTTGCAGGACGGCGCGCCCTCATAGGCGGCGCCGACCTGGTGGATCGAGCCCTTGACGTCATTGCCGATCAGCGTGCCGTCGGCGCGCACCTTGGCCTTGTAGCGGCTGCCGATCGAGAACAGCTCCTCGCCCGGGCGCAGCATGCCGCGCTCGACCACCTGGCCGAAAGGCACGCGCGGTTCCGCGCGTTTCGAGCCGGTCACCTCAAGCGCCGAGGCGTCGAATTTGCGCACCCTTGCGATCCGGGCCTCGGCGGCGCGGCGATAGGCCTCTTCGCGCTCGATCCCGATGAAGTCGCGGCCCAGCATCTTGGCGACCGCGCCCGTGGTGCCGGTGCCGAAGAACGGATCGAGCACCACGTCGCCGGGATTGGTGGTGGCGACCAGGATGCGGTGCAGCAGCGCCTCGGGCTTCTGGGTCGGATGGGCCTTGTCGCCATGTTCGTCCTTCAGCCGCTCATGCCCGGTGCAGATCGGAATGACCCAGTCCGACCGCATCTGGATCCCTTCGTTGAGCGATTTCAGCGCCTCGTAGTTGAAGGTGTATTTCGAAGCCTCCCCGCGCGAGGCCCAGATCAGCGTCTCATGCGCGTTGGTCAGCCGCCGACCCTTGAAGTTCGGCATTGGGTTGGACTTGCGCCAGACCACGTCGTTCAACAGCCAATAGCCCTGGTTCTGCAACTCGGCGCCCAGGCGGAAGACATTGTGGTAGGAGCCGATGACCCAGATCGCGCCGTTGGGCTTCAAAAGCCGCTTCGCCGCGCGCAGCCAGGCTCGGGTGAACTCGTCGTAGGCGGCAAAGGAATCGAACTGGTCCCAATGGTCGTCCACCGCATCGACGCGGGAATTGTCGGGCCGGTGCAAATCGCCCTTCAACTGAAGATTGTATGGCGGATCGGCGAAGATCAGGTCGACCGAGCCCGCAGGCAGGCTCTCCATCACCTCGATACAATCACCCGCAAGGATATTGTTCAGCGGAAGCGCCCCGGCGCCCGCAGCATTTCTGCTCGTCATGTTCTGCCTCTGCCCGCGGCATCTTTGTGCCGTTCTTGTGGGATCAGTGTGAGTCAGAGACGATTCGCAGTCAAATTCTTTTTTGAATCAAGGGGTTATAGATTTATCTTGATACAAGATGTTGTGGACGGGACGGAAGGAACGTCTATGAACGGGGGTGACCCCGAAATCTAGAAGCGCCCTCAGATGGGTCTTGGTGGGGTATCCGGCGTTCCTCTCCCAGCCGTAGCCGGGGTATTGTTGCGCCAAATCCACCATGATGCGGTCGCGCGCAACCTTGGCGACAATCGAGGCGGCGGCGATCGACAGGCAGCGCGCATCGCCCTTGACCAGGGCCTCGGCCGGACAGCCAAGCCCCTTCGGGATCAGATTGCCGTCGATCAGCGCGTGATCGGCGCCCGCCAGTCCGGCCACCGCCCGCTCCATCGCCAGATGGCTGGCGCGCAGGATGTTCAGCCGGTCGATCTCTTCGATGCTGGCATGGGCCAGCGAGACTTCGGCATGGGCCCAAAGCCAGTCCGACAGCCGCTCGCGCGCGGCCTGCGGCAATGTCTTGCTGTCGGCCAGCCCCTCGGGGATGCGCGCCGGATCCAGCCGCACCGCCGCCGCCGTCACCGGCCCGGCCAGGGGCCCGCGCCCCACCTCGTCCACGCCGACGACGAAACGGGCGCCCCGTGCCGTCGCCAGCACCTCGAAACTGTAATCGGGGATCATCCGCACCATGCCCCCTTTGACCGCCCGGGGCGGGCCCGCACAAGACCCCGCCCCCGCCTTGCGACGAAAATATCGCCGCCGGAGGCGCAGCTTTCCGGCCTGCGCTCTGGCGGCGCGCCCCGATCGCCGTTATCTCGACGCCATCCCATGCCGCAATCAGGACAAGCCATGACCTTCTCCCGCGCCATCAAGATCGCCCCTTCGATCCTCGCCGCCGATTTCGCGGATTTCGGCGCCGAATGCGCGGCGGTCGAGGCGCAGGGGGCCGACTGGATCCATGTCGATGTGATGGACGGCCATTTCGTGCCCAATATCAGCTTCGGCGCCACGACCTGCGCCGCGATCCGGCCGCATATCAAGGGGGTGATGGACGTCCATCTGATGATCGCCCCGGTCGATCCCTATATCGAGGCCTTCGCCGGTGCCGGTGCCGATATCATCACCGCCCATCTTGAGGCCGGACCGCATATCCACCGCACGCTTCAGGCGATCCGGGGCGCGGGGGCGAAGGCGGGGCTGGCGCTGAACCCGGGAACCGGGCTCGACGGGGTGGAGAACCTGCTCGACCTGGTCGATCTGGTCTGCGTCATGACGGTGAACCCCGGTTTCGGCGGGCAGAAATTCATCGACATGACCGCGAAGATCCGCCGCCTGCGCAGCATGATCGGCGACCGCCCGGTGCATATCGAGATCGACGGCGGGGTGACGGCCGAGACCGCGCCGCTGGTCGCGGCGGCGGGGGCCGATGTGCTGGTGGCGGGCTCGGCGGTGTTCAAGGGCGGCTCGGCCCGCGATCCCGCGCCTTACGGCAAGAATATCCGCGCCATCCGCGCCGCGGCCGAGGCGGCGCTTTGAAACCCGTCCTCTTCGATCTCGACGGCACGCTGATCGACTCCGTCCCGGATATCGCCGCCGCGCTGAACCGCGTTCTGGCGGCAGAGGCGCAGGCGCCCTTCGATCTGGCCGAGGTGACATCCTTCGTCGGCAAGGGCATCGCCGATCTGGTCGCCCGCGCCATGGCGGCGCGCGGCCTGGCGACGACGGAACACCCCCGGCTGACCGCCGCCGTCCTGGCGGCCTATCAGGCCGATGGCGCGTCCAGGACGCGGATCTATCCCGGCGTCGTCCCGGCGCTGGAGGCTTTGCGCGCCCGTGGCCACCGGCTGGGGATCTGCACCAACAAGCCCGAACCGGCGGCGCGACAGATCCTCGACCAGCTTGGCCTTTCGCCCCTCTTCGACGTGGTTCTCGGCGGCGGGCGGCTTGCGGTGCTGAAACCAGATCCGGCGCCGCTTCTGACCGCGATGGCGGAAATCGGCGGCGCCTCGATCTTCGTCGGCGACAGCGAGGTCGATGCCGAGACCGCGCGGCGGGCGGACGCGCCCTTCCTGCTTTACACCGAGGGCTACCGCAAATCGCCGGTCGAGGCGCTGCCGCATCTTGCGGCCTTCGAGCATTTCGACGCCCTGCCCGATCTGGTCGCCGCCGCCGCGAAAGACGGCTGATATCGGATAACCTGGCCGTCGGGCCGCTGCGATATTGAATATCCGGGCCCGGAGGCGCAGATTGCCGCTGTCGAGCAACCCCCGCCAGACGAGGGAACCGGGCCATGACCAAGACGATGATCGCCGCCGCCCTGCTTCTGGTCCTTGCCGGACCGGCCGCGGCGGAATGCTATGCCGATTACAAGGCCAAGAAGGACGATCCGCTGCAACTCCATTACGGGGTGGCTCGGGTCTCGGACGCCAATTGCAGCCCGGGTGCCGCCGCCGGTGAGATCGCCGCGCGGCTGCGGGCGCAGGGCTGGACGCTGCTCAATGTTCTCGGCACCTTCGGGCCCGAGGGTCTTGCCGAAAGGAAGGGAAGTGCCGGGGCCTATTTCCTCCGTTACTGACAGCCTGAAACAGGGAAACCGCGTGGTCACCGGCGGCATCGCCGCCATCGTGCTGATCCTGCTGGCCGCCGCGCTGTTCCTGTTCCTGAGCCTGCCCGACGCCAATGCATTCAACGCCCGGGTGGAGCGCCTGTTCGTCGAGAACGACGAATTGCGCTCGGGCGCCGAGATCCGGCTGCTTGAGATCCTCGCCCAGTCCGGCACCACCTTTTCCGAGGTGCTGGTCAGCTATCGCATGGTGATCTTCGTTCTGCTGGTGTTTTCCACCGCGCTTCTGATCGCCGCGCTGGTCTTTCTGGTCACGATCATCGTCCTGAACCGCCGGATTTCGGCGATCCAGCGCTCGGGGATCCAGGTCGCCAGCCTGATGATCTCGCGCGAGGCGCGGGCGGTCTATATCAACGACCTGGAATTCTCGCTGACCGAGGCCGCGCTTGAGACGCTGAGCGTTCTGGCCGAGGCGCGGCTGGACGACGACGTCCTGACCGGCGCCCAGATCGAGGCGGTGATCTCGGGCCGCAACGAGGCCGATTGCGACGAGGCCGCCGGCGCCACGCGGATCAAGCGGCTGCGCGACAGCCTGGGGAACCAGCTTGTGAGCGAGTTGCTGGTCAAGACCATCGCCCGGCGCGGCTATATGCTGGCGGTCGGCAAAGAGACGATACGGATGATCTAGGGCGCGGGCGGCTGCGTCGCGATATGCGCGGCCAGCCCCTCGGCATCGTGCCAGACCCCCCAGATGAAGGGCGAGGCCCGCCGCGTCAGCCAGGGCAGGCCAAGGAAATACAGCCCCGGCACTTTCCGGGACACGCCGCCCAGATGATCGGGGCGGCCCTTTTCGTCGAAGGCGTCCAGCGCGATCCAGCCATGGTCCAGCGCATAGCCGGTGGCCCAGATCACCGACCCGATCCCCTCGGACCGCAGGTCGAGCGACAGGACCGGGTCCGTCACGCAGGCCGGGTTCTGGGGGATCTGCCGCGCCCCGGGCTCGGGCGGCAGGTCGAGCCCGTTCGCCTCGGCGAAGGCATCGGCCTCGTCCAGGATGGAAAGATAGCTGGCATCGCCCCTTGCGATATTCTCGGCCAGGTCCGGCGCGATGGCCAGGATGCCGTCAGCAAAGCCGCCCGTCCGGCCAAGCAGAACCATGCCCCGCGCGGCCAGTTCGCGGAAATCCACCGTCCTTCCGCCATGGGCGCCGGAAACCGCGATGGTGACATGTTCGGTCCCCGGCCCGGGCGTCTTCATGTTCCATTTGCCCAACTGGCCCAGCCACCAGCAGAAATCCTTGCCGCGATAGCGGATCGGCGGGCGGTCGTGTGGTCCGATGGCCAGAAACACCTTGCGGCCCGCGCGCAGGATCTCATCCGCGATCTGGGTGCCGGACGATCCCGCGCCGACGACCAGCACCGCGCCTTCCGGCAGTTGGCCGGGGTTGCGATAGTCGCTGGAATGGATCTGGTGCAGACCGGCCGCCGCGGGGATCACCCCGGGCAAGAGCGGGCGCTGGAACGGGCCGGTGGCGACGACCACGTTCCGCGCTTCGATCGTGCCGCCCTGTCTGGTCTCGGCCAGAAAACCCGCGTCGGCGGGGCCCAGCCGCACCACCTCGACCCCGGTTCGGACCGGCGCCTCGATCTGCCGGGCGAAGGTCTCGAAATAGCGCACGATCCGGTCCTTGTGGGCAAAGCTGCCGGGCGGGATGTCGTCGAATTCCAGATCGGGGAAGCGGTCATGCCAGGCCGGGCCATTGGCCACCAGCGAATCCCAGCGTGCGGTCCGCCAGCGTTCCGCGATGCGGTCGCGTTCGAGCACCAGATGCGGGCGACCCCGCTTGCGCAGATGCGCGCTCATCGCAAGGCCGGCCTGGCCGCCGCCGATGATCAGGGTCTTGACCTTTTCCAATGGCATGGCGACCTCCTTCGTTTCTGGCCTGGGCGCTTCTGGCGCGGGTTCCGCCCGGGGGCCGTGGCCTTCGGTCTAGGGCCTGCGCAACTTCGGAGAAATGTATTTCTCTTTTCCATCAGGATAGGAGTTAGCTAATCAACACGGATGTTTCACACCGCTGTAACACGGTCGCGTCATTCCCGCTTGCACAGGGGGGGGGGCGGCCATACATGGACCGCTTCCGGTCCCTTTCGCCGCCCTTGGGGATGATCCTGATGATCCAGACGCCGTTCTACCTGATCGACCGCGCGAAACTGGCGCGCAACATGGCCATCATGGAGGAACTGCGCGCGACCTCGGGCGCCAAGACCCTGCTTGCGCTGAAATGTTTCGCCACCTGGCCGGTGTTCGACCAGATGCGACAGCATATGGACGGCACCACCTCATCCTCGCTTTACGAGCTTCGCCTCGGGCGCGAGAAATTCGGTGGCGAGACCCATGCCTATTCGGTCGGCTGGGCCGATCACGAGATCGAAGAGGCGGTGGGCTACGCCGACAAGATGATCTTCAACTCGATCAGCCAGTTGGAGCGGTTCGACAACCAGTCGGCCGGGATCGCGCGCGGCTTGCGGCTGAACCCGCGGTTCTCGACCAGCGGCTTCGACCTGGCCGATCCGGCGCGGCCGTTCTCGCGGCTGGGGGAATGGGATGCGGCGAAGATCGCCCGGGTGATGGAGCGGATCTCGGGCTTCATGATCCATTACAATTGCGAGAATGACGATTTCTCGCTGTTCGACCGGCAGCTTGCCCGGATCGAAGAGGAATTCGGCCCGCTTCTGCGCCGCCTCGACTGGGTGTCGCTGGGCGGCGGCATCCATTTCACCGGCGAGGGCTATCCGCTGGCCGATCTGGCGCAAAGGCTGCGCATCTTCCAGGATCGGTTCGAGGTGCAGGTCTATCTGGAGCCGGGCGAGGCCTCGATCACCAACACCACCAGCCTTGAGGTCACGGTGCTGGATGTCCTGTCGAACGGCAGGGACCTGGCCATCGTCGACAGTTCGGTCGAGGCGCATATGCTCGACCTGCTGATCTATCGCGAAAGCGCCCGCCTGGAAGACACCGGCCCGCACCGCTTCATGATCTGCGGCAAATCCTGCCTTGCCGGCGATATTTTCGGCGAATTCGGCTTCGACGCCCCGCTGCGCATCGGCGACCGCATCTCGATCCCCGATGCGGCGGGCTATACGATGGTCAAGAAGAACTGGTTCAACGGCGTGAAGATGCCCTCGATCGTCGTCAAGGAACTGGACGGTTCGATGACCGTCGCGCGCGAATTCGGCTATGCCGATTACCGGGACAGCCTCGGCTGAGGCAGTCCCCCCTTCCCCGCAAGCCAGAGGAGGCGGTTTCCCATGAGTTTCCCCAAGAAGAATGTCCTGATCATCGGCGCCGGAGGCGTGGCGCAGGTGGTGGCGCATAAATGCGCGCAAGCCAACGACAGGCTGGGGGATCTGCATATCGCCAGCCGCACCCGCGCCAAATGCGAGGCGATCATCGCCAGCGTGCATGAAAAATCCGCGATGAAGCAGCCCGGCGTCTTCGAGGCCCATGCCGTGGATGCCACCGACACCGCGGCGGTGGCGGCCCTGATCCGCAAGACCGGCGCCGGGATCGTGATCAATGTCGGCTCGGCCTTCGTGAACATCTATGTGCTGGAGGCCTGTATCGAGACCGGCGCCGCCTATATGGACACCGCGATCCACGAAGACCCCGCCAAGATCTGCGAAACGCCGCCCTGGTATGGAAACTACGAATGGAAGCGGCGCGAGGCCTGCGAGAAGGCGGGCGTGACCGCGATCCTCGGCATCGGCTTCGATCCCGGCGTGGTGAATGTCTGGGCGCGGGTGGCGGAAGAAATGCTCGACCGGGTGACCTCGATCGATATCGTCGATATCAATGCGGGCTCGCATGGCAAATATTTCGCCACCAATTTCGACCCCGAGATCAATTTCCGCGAATTCACCGGCACGGTCTATTCCTGGCAGCAAGGCGCCTGGCAGTCGAACCGGATGTTCGAGGTGGGCAAGACCTGGACGCTTCCCGTGGTGGGCGCGCAGAAGGCCTATCTGACCGGCCATGACGAGGTGCATTCGCTTTCCGCCCGCTACCCCGAGGCCGATGTGCGGTTCTGGATGGGCTTCGGCGATCACTATATCAATGTCTTCACGGTGTTGAAGAACCTCGGGCTGCTGTCCGAACAGCCGGTCAAGACCGCCGAGGGGCAGGAGGTCGTCCCGCTCAAGGTGGTGAAGGCGGTCCTGCCCGATCCGGCGAGCCTGGCGCCCGGCTATACCGGCAAGACCTGCATCGCCGATGTGGTGCGCGGCGAGAAGGACGGCAAGCCGGTCGAACTGACCATCTACAATGTCGCCGATCACAAGGAAGCCTTCGAAGAGGTCGGCAGCCAGGGCATCTCCTACACCGCCGGCGTGCCGCCGGTCGCGGCGGCGATCCTGATCGCGGAGGGTACCTGGGATGTCGGCCGGATGGTCAATGCCGAAGAGCTTGATCCGAAGCCCTTCATCAATCTGCTGAACACGATGGGCCTGCCGTCGCGGATTATCGATGAAAACGGCGATCGTGAACTTGCGTTCTGAAATGGCATGGGCCGAGCGGCCTTGAGCCCCTGCCTGCCGCGCCCGATCCTTGGCGCGGCAGGATTTGCCGGGGCCCTGCCCCGGCGAATCCGGCTACTGGATGACGAATTCGGCATGAAGCGCACCCGCCGCATTGATGCTTTTCAGGATGTCGATCATGTCATGCGGCCCGACGCCGAGCGCGTTCAGCCCCGCGACGACTTCCGAGAGATTGGCGCCGCCCGGCACTTCGGCCAGCCCGGTGCCCTCGGTGATGATTTCGGCGTTCGAGCGCGGGACGACGACGGTTTCCCCCGGCGAGAACGGGTTGGGCTGGGCGACCAGGGGCGCTTCTTCGATGCGCAGGGTCAGGTTGCCCTGGGCGACGGCGACCCGGCTGATCCGCACATCCGCGCCCATGACGATGGTGCCCGACCTTTGATCCACCACCACGCGGGCGCGGGTTTCGGGCTGGACGCTCAGCCCCTCGATCCGGGCGAGGACATGGGCCGGCGAGGACATGCCGCTGCGGCCGAGGTCCAGCGAGACCGTTCCCGCATCCAGCATGACGGCGCTGCGGGCGCCCAGCTCGGCGTTGATCACGCGTTCGATCCGGGCGGCGGTGGTGAAATCGGGAACCTTCAGCGCGAGGCGAAGCGACGAGACCTGCGAGAAATCGAAAGGCACCTCACGTTCCACCCGTGCGCCCGAAGGGATCGTGCCCGCGGTCGGCACGCCCTGCACCACCCGCGCGGCATCCGCTTCGGCAAGGATGCCGCCCGCGATCACCGTGCCCTGGGCCACGGCGTAGATCTGCCCGTCGGCCCCGTTGAGCGGCGTCATCACCAGCGTCCCGCCCAGAAGGCTTTTGGCATCGCCGATGGCCGAGACGGTCACGTCGATCCTTGCCCCGGCGCGCGAAAACGGCGGCAGCGTGGCGGTGACGAAGACCGCCGCGACGTTTCGGGGCCGGTAATCCTCACCCGCGACATTGACGCCCAGGCGTTCCAGCAGATTGGCCATGATCTCTTCGGTGAAGGGCGAATTGCGGATGCCGTCGCCGGTGCCGTTCAGCCCGACCACGAGGCCGTAGCCCACCAGGTCGTTGCCCCGCACGCCGTCGACCTCGACCAGATCCTTCAGCCGCACGGGCTCGGCCCGGCCCGGTCCGGCGATCAGGGCCAGGGCCAGCGACAGGATGGTCAAAATCCGCCCGATCATCTGAGGAATCCGGTCAGCGAAAGCTGCGAGATCCGCGAGATGACGGTGTAGAACGCCTCCAGCCGCGCTTCGAAATCCTTGAGCCGGGCCGCGACTTCATAAGGGTCGGCCTCGGTCAGTTCGACGCGCGCCCGTTGCAGGCTGTGATCCTCGGCGCTGTTGCGGCTTTGCGCCACCGCGATCCGTTCCTGCGCGATGCCGAGGCGGGAGGATATCAGCGACCGTGCCTCGGCCCCGGCGAAGATGCTCTCCCCGGCCTTGAGGACAAGGCTGCTGCGCGCCGCGTCATTGCCGCCCAGAAGGCCCCTGTCGAGAAGGGCGACCCCGGCCAGCGCGCTCAGCGTGTCGCGCAATGCGGGATCGAGCGCGGTCAGCCCCAGATCCACCGATTCCCCTTCGGCAATCGAGATCGGCGCGCGCGACGCCCCGCCGCCGTAGAGCGCGGCATAGCCGGTGGGCGCGGCGAACCAGTCCTCGATCGCCTGCATCGCATCCTCGGCGGTGGTCGCGCCGGAAGTGGCGGCTTCCAGCGCGGTCAACAGCACATCCGCATCCGGCAGCGGCGCGTTTGAAGAGATGACCCCGCCGAACAGCGCCCGTTCTGCGACGCTGGTGTTGAGCGTGTTCACCACGGTCTCGAAAGACTGCCGCCCCTGACCCGCCATCATGTTCACCTGCAAAGGATCATGTGTCACCGCGGTCGTGGTGATATTGGCGGCGAGCGATTCCGCCGCCTCGGCGATCACGCCCAAAGCGGCCTGCATGCCGTCGGAAAGCAACCTCGCTTCGGTCATGGCGGTGGTATGGCCCCGGATCCTGGCCCGGGCGGCGTCGATCCCGGCGAGCGCGGTGAAATCCCCCGAAAGCGCCGCGCCGGTGTCGTTGTGCCTTGCGCTGGCCAGTTCAGAAGTTGCCTGTTCCAGCCCGCTGCGCAGCGCAGCGCCCTGCCGCAGCAGCGCGGGCGTCAGAAAGGGCGAAATGCCGATGGTGCTCATGTTATATTCCGATCAATGTGGCCAGCATCTCATCCAGGGCCGAAAGCACGCGGGCATTGGCGGCATAGGTCTTTTCCAGGACGAGAAGCGATTGCAGTTCGGCGTCGAGGTCGACGCCCCGCTTCGATTCAAGATCGGTGAGCGCGGTCAGGCGCGCCATGGTGAACGATTGTTTGCTTTCTGAGGACAGGCGCTGCACCGAGGTCAGCGACAGCAGATCGGCCGCCAGACCGGACAGGCTGCGCCCGACCGGGCCGAGCCCCGGAGCGGTCGTGGCCAGCGGGCTGTCCATTGCGGCGACAAGCGCGTTGAGCCTTGTCGCGTCGCCCTCGGGCCCGACGAGCGTCGCCCCGAGACCGTCGCGCAGCCGCAGGACCGATCCGCCCGCCGCCGGGTCCACGGCGGCATTGATCCGGATCCGCGCGGCGAGCCCGGTTGCCAGCAGGGGGTCGAAGGATCCGCCCTGATCGGTGAAGAGACCCGGCGCGCCCGCAGGCAAGGTCGGATCGACCCCGGCGGCCGAGAACCGCTCCACCAGGTCCTGGCCGAGCGCGTCGAGCCGGGCCTGGCCCTCGACGGCCAGGCTGTCGCGGATCGAGAACAGCGCCGCCAGCTCGCCGCCCGCGAGAAGCGCGCCGGGCCCCGAAGTCGCCGCCGGGCGTCCGTTCAGGGTCAGGCCGGAGAGGCCGCCGCTCGCGACCGTCATCTCGGGCGTGATCGTCGGGGTGCTGGTGAAGTCGAACTGCGCCGCCTTGCCATCCAGCAGCACCGCCCCCCCGGCCGAGATCAGCGCGATCCGGCCCTGGCCCCGATCGACTTCGCGCAGCGGGATCAGATCCGCGATGGTGTCGACGATCCGCGCGCGCTCATCCATCAGCGCCGAGGCATCGCGGCCGGAGGCCTGGGTGGCCATGATCCGGCTGTTGAGATCCTCGACCTGGAGGAGCGAGGCGTTCAGCCGCTCCACCGCGAAACCTATGGAACGGTCCGCCACCTGGCGCTCGACCTGGATCGCCCGGCTGGCGGCGTTCAGCGCATCGGCAAGTTCGGAGGCCGCGGTGACGGCGGCGGTCAGCCGCGCCTCGGATTCCGGGCGCGAGGCGGCCGAGACCAGCGCCTCGTCCAGCGCATTGATGCGATTGACCAGCGCGGCGGGATCCTCGGTGTCGCCCAGGACTGATTCGAGCCGCGAGAGAAACCCGGCCTCGGCCCCGCTTGCGGCGGCTTCGGCCAGGGCGGTGCGGCGGTCGTTCAGAAGAAACAGGTCGAGATTGCGGGTGATTCCGCTGACGAGAACCCCCTGCCCGCCATTGCCGAGATGGTTCGCGGTCAGGATCACCTCGCGCCGGACATAGCCCGGCGTGGTCGCATTGGCCACGTTCGACGAAAGCGTCTCGGCCTGGCGCGCCGAGGCGGAAAGCCCGCTCAGGGCGCTGGCGAAGGCAGAGGAAATGCTCATTCAACCATCCTCCTAACGTTTGATATTGGTGGTTTCCTGAAGCATCTCGTCCACGGTCTGGATCACCTTGGCGTTCGAGGAATAGGCCCGCTGGGTCTGGATCAGCGCAGTGAGTTCCGCCGCGACATCGGTGGTGGAGGCCTCTCGGGCGAAGCCCTCAAGCGTGCCGGTCGGCCCTTCCCCGGCATTCCAAAGATAGAAGGCGCCGGATTTGTTCGAGACCGAGAAGGCCTGGTCGTTGACCGCCGTCAGCCCGTTGGGGTTGGGCACGTCGACGATGGGGATCTGGAACAGCCTTCGCGTGAAGCCGCTGTCATAGGTGGCGATCAGATTGCCCTTCCGGTCGAATTCCAGCGCGCTCAGCACCCCGACCGGGGCGCCGTCCTTCGTTACATCGTTGGGGGCGAAGGGGGCGGACAACTGGCTGATCCCGCCCGTCTCGCCCGGGCGGCCGATCGTCATGGCGAGCGGGCCGCCGGCCACGGTCAGGGCGATCGATCCGGTCGCCGGATCATAGGCCCCGCCGGAAACCTCCGTCACCGAAAGCAGCGTGCCGCCCGCGCCACGGGTGTCGTCGAAGGTCAGGACATATTCCCCGATCACCGCGCCACCGGAGGCCGAATCGCGGATCTCCATCGTCCATTGGTTCGAGGATCCGGTCCCGGGCACCGTGGGTGTGAGGCTCAGGTCCAATGTCTCGGAAGTGCCGAGATTGCCGAAATATTCGACCGCCAGCGGCAGGATGTCGCCCGCGGCGCCCGCGGCGGTGGCATCGGCGGGCAGGTTCAGGCCCAGCCCGACCCGGGTGGACGGGTTGCCGATGGGCTGGTTGGCGTTGATGACCACCGGCACCAGCCCGTCCGCAGCGTCGCGCGGCATGACCGGGATCGAGCCGTCCGCCGCCGCGGGCCATCCCATGAGGACCAGCCCGGTCTCGGTCCTGACCACGCCGTCGGCATCCATGCGGAAGGCGCCCGAGCGCGTGAGCATCATCGAGGTCGAGCCGCCGTCCAGCCCGGCCGCGGAAGTGACCGGCAACATCCCCCGCCCCGATATCGCCAGATCCAGCGGATTCGAGGTGCCGATCAGCCCCCCCCGCTCTTCGACAAGGCGCAGCGAGGTGGCGCGCACGCCGCCGGCCGAATAGAAGGCCGCCCCGCTTTCGCCGGTGACGACCAGGCTGGCGAATTCGGTCACCGCGCGCTTGTAGCCATAGGTGCCGGAATTCGCGATATTGTCGGAGATCGTTCCCAGTCGGGTCGCATTGGCGGTCAGGCCGGATACGCCGGCATTCATCGCGGAGGTAATGGACATCGAAGGCACCTTTCTGCTGCGTCGGCCGTGGCACCAGATTCCGCGACGGATGCTAAGATTCCTCTAATCCATAGAATTCGAAACATTTCGGCCGGGTGGCGTGGTCCGGGGCCGATCCTTCAAATGCCCGGCATTACGGGCGGCCCGGTCATCGGGGCGTTCACGCTTTGGTAAGTCTGGCGCCGCATTCTTTCCGGGCATCCCAATCACGGGGTGGCGCCGCGGATCGCAAGGCCCGGCATTGGCAGAAAGGCCGGAACAGCCGTCCCCCCTCCGGGGCGGTGTCCTCCCCGCGCAAAGCGACGGGGCCGAACAAGGAACCGATCCATGACGTCCATTCTGACGAATACCTCCTCGCTCGTCGCGCTTCAGACCTTGAAGAACATCAACTCCAGCCTGAACACGGTGCAGAGCGAGATTTCGACCGGAAAGACCATCGCCACCGCGCGCGACAATGCCGCCGTCTGGGCCATCTCGAAGGTGATGGAATCCGATGTGAAGGGCTTCAAGGGCATCTCGGACAGCCTTTCGCTGGGCTCCTCGACCCTGACCGTCGCCCGCGAGGCGACCGAGACCATCACCGATCTTCTGACCCAGATGAAGGGCAAGATCGTCGCCGCCCAGGGCGAGAACATCGACCGCGGAAAGCTGCAGACCGACGTGCAGGTTCTGCGCGACCAGATCGCGGGCATCGTCAGCGCGGCGCAGTTCAGCGGGCTGAACATGGTCTCGGGCACCGAAGACGTGAACTTCCTCGCCTCGCTCGATCGTTCGGGCGCGGGGGTTTCGGTTTCCGAGATCACGATCGCGCGCCAGGACATGACCACGGGCGCGGGTGTCTTCGGCACCGGAACTTCCCTCGATCCCAACCTGACCGTGCTCAATGCCGCGACGGCGGTTTCCGAGACGGGGAAGAGCGCGGCCCTGACCTTCACCGGCGTCTGGGACGAGAATGAAACCGCCTCGATCACCATCGCGGGGACGGAGCTGACCTATATGGCCGCCGCCGACGCGACCGCGAACACCGCGGTTGCGGATTATTTCTCGGGCGCGATCAATGCGCTCGGGCTTGAAGGCGTGACGGCTTCGGTCGCCGCCGGTGTCCTGACCGTCACTTCGACCCGCGCCTTCGAGGGGCTGGCGGTCCAGGTGGTCGAAGGGGCCGCAGCGGGCGGCCTGACCATCACCAACGTGAACGGCGCGGCCCCGGCCTCGCCGACCTCGGCCACCATCAGCCAGCGCGCCGAACAGATCGCATTCTCGACCGTTGCGGCGGTGAATGACGGCGACAGCTACCGGGTCACCGTCGGCACCAATTCCTACAGCTATGTCGCCGGCAAGGGCGAGACGATGAAGGACGTTGCCAACGGGTTGAAGATCGCAATCGATTCGACCGCGCCGGAAGGCATCACCACCAAGGTGAGCCAGGATGCCACGACCGGCGCCTGGACGCTGAGCATCGACAACGACGGCACCTCGGCCGCCAGCTTTGCGCTTTCCCGCTCGGGCAACGCAGGCGGGACGGCTTCGGGCGGTCTGTTCGGGCTCGATTCGATCGATGTGACCACGGATCAGGGTGCACGCGCCGCGCTCGACAATATCGAGACGATGATCAACACCGCCATCGATTCGGCGGCCGAATTCGGTTCGGCGCAGAACCGGATCGATACGCAGCGCGGCTTCGTCTCGGCGCTCAGCGATGCGATGACGGCGGGGATCGGCACCCTGGTCGACGCAGATATGGAAGAGGCTTCGGCCCGTCTTCAGGCGCTTCAGGTGCAACAGCAGTTGGGCATCCAGGCGCTGTCCATCGCCAACCAGCAACCGCAGAACCTGCTGGCGCTGTTCCGATAAGGCAAGGCGGCCGGGGCCTTCGGGCCCCGGTCATTCCGAATTGATCCCCCCTTGCACCGGAACCCTAACAGATGACACCCCAGACCGCTTCTGCCTATGCCCGGCCCGCCGCCCCCTTCCGCTCTGCCCGCGATACCGAATACGAGGTGATCGCCCGGGTCACGCAACGGCTCGCCGCCGCGATTCCCCGCCGCGAGATCGACCATCCCGCCTTTCTGGAGGCGCTGTTCAACAACGAAAGGCTCTGGTCCACCCTGGCCTCCGATGTGGCCGAGCCGGGCAACGGCCTGCCCCAGGCGCTGCGGGCGCGGCTTTTCTATCTCTATCGTTTCACGGTCGCGCATTCCGAGAAGCTGCGTGCAGGCAGCGGGGCGGCCGATGTCCTGATCGACATCAACAAGGCGGTTCTGCGCGGCCTGCGTGGCGAGGCGGCGCCATGAGCGGGCTGGTTCTGAAGCTGGGCCCGCATGAGCGGGTTCTGATCAATGGCGCCGTGATCGAGAATGGCGACCGGCGCTCGAAACTGGCGGTGATGACGCCGGGGGCGAATATCCTGCGCCTGCGTGATGCGATCCATCCCGAAACGGCCAATACGCCGGTGCGGCGCCTGTGTTATATTGCCCAGCTCGTGCTGTCGGGCGATGCGGGGGCGGCGGACACCCGGCATCAGCTTCTGCGCGGAATCGAGCAGCTCAGCCAGGCCTTGACCGATCCCGACAGTCGCCGCCTTCTGGCCGGGGCCAGCGCCTCGGTGCTGGAGGGGCAGTATTACCAGGCGCTGAAAGCCCTGCGTTTGCTTCTGCCACGGGAGGACCGCCTGTTCTCGGCGGGCCGGGGATGAGCTTTCAGCCGGTGATCCCCTTCGGCGGCTATGCCGGCTGGACCTTCCTGCAACGCACGATAGCGCAGCAGCAGACCGCGTTTCAGGCCAGCGCCGCCAGCAATCGCGAAGAGGCCTATTTCCGCGACAATATTGCCAAGGTGACCAGTGCCGAGGATCTGGTCTCGGACCGTCGCCTGCTGCGGGTGGCGCTGACCGCCTTCGGGCTTGAGGGTGACGTCAACTCTGGCGCCTTCGTGCGCAAACTGCTCGAAGGCGGCACGGAGGATGGGAAGGCCCTGGCCAACCGCCTGGCCGACAAGCGCTATCTGGCTTTCGTCAAGGCGTTCGACTTTTCCGGCGCCGTGCCCGCCAGTGCCGAGAAGGGGTTTGCCGACGGGATCCTGTCGCTTCACGCGACCAGGCGGTTCGAAACCGCCGTGGGGGCGCAAAGCGAGACAATGCGGCTGGCGCTGAATGCGCAGCGCGAGCTGGAGGATCTGACCACATCGGACAGCAGCGAGAATGCGAAATGGTTCGGCATTCTGGGCAACAAGCCGTTGCGGATCGTGTTCGAAACCGCTTTCGGCCTGCCCACCGGCTTTGGCCAGATGGATATCGACCGTCAGTTGCAGGTGATGAAGACCAGGGCGAACAGCGTCCTGGGCAGCGACAGCGTCAGCCAGCTCTCCGATCCCGAGCGGATGGAAAAGCTGCTGCGCAGCTATGTCATCCGCGCCGATATGCAGAGTTCGGGTGCCTCTTATTCTTCCGCGAATACCGCGCTGATGCTGTTGCAAAGGCGCTGAACCGGGTCTTGCGGCCCGCCCTCAGGCCAGTGGCGGCAGGCCGACGGCCTCGCGCAGATCCGGCGCGCGAATGTCCAGCTCCTGCCCGAGCAGCGCATCGGCGGCGGGAGTGCACAGCCAGGCCACCGCCTGCCCCGGCTGCTCGGCGGGGGCGAGCGCGCTGCGCGGCAGTTGCGAGACCGGATTGATGCCCGAGGCACGGATGACCCCCTGCATTCCGGTATCCACGACCCCCGGCGCGATGCCGAAGACCCGGATCCCGTCCGCGCCATATTCCAGATGGACCGACCGGGTCAGCATGGCCAGCCCGGCCTTCCCGGCGCAATAGGCCGACCAGCCCTCTTGCGGGCGATGCCCGGCGCCCGAGGAGATATTGATGATCGTGCCCCGCCCCCTCGACAGCATCGCAGGCAGCGCCAGCCGGATCGCGTCGAACTGCGCGATCAGATTGGTTTCGATGGCCTGGGCGAAAGCCTCGGTCGACAGATCGGTGATCCGGCCGATGGGGGTCACGACGGCGGCATTGTTGACCAGGACGTCGAAGCCGGGGGCGATCGCTTCGGCCAGCCGGGCGCGGTCGGTGATGTCGCAGATCACGCCCGAGACCCGGTCCGCCGCCTCGGCCCCGATCTCGCGCAGCGCGGCATCGCGGCTTTCGGGGGTGCGGGCGGTGAAGGTCACCTCGGCCCCGAGGGCGGCCAGCGCCCGGACCGCCGCAAGGCCGATCCCCCTTGCGCCGCCGGTGACCAGGGCGCGCTGGCCGAGAAGAGGGGATGGCATCGCGATTCTCCAGCATGATCCGATCATGCCCCGGGATAGGCGCTGGTTTACGCAAGGTCACGCGGAAATGTCGCCTTGCCGATGCCGCCGCGACACGGATCCGACATCACGATCAGATGTTATTCGGGCACGAAACCTGCCGATCCCCCGTTGCAGGGCCTCGACCGGGCTTGACCGGAGCGAAAAGGGACGCGAAGCAATCCCCATGCGGTTTCTGGTTGCCCTTCTTCTGACATTGTCGCTGATCGCCTGCGCGCCCCGGGGCGAGTTCATGCGGCTGGACGAATTGTCGGAAGAGAAGGCCGCGCTTGCCCCGCAACTCGGCATCCGCGAGACGATCTTCGTCGGAACCTCGCGCCAGAAGGATGAGGACGGCGATTACGGCTTCCTGCGCGCTGGTGCGCCAAGCTTTCTGCGCTATGACGTCTTCGTGCCCTTCGATCGCGAGCCGGGCCAGTTGAAATGGCCCAAGACCCCGGCCCGGGCCAATCCGCAGACCGATTTCCTGACCCTCGCCGACCGCGAATTCGAGGATCCCGCCGAATTCCGCAAGGATCTTCGCAGCGCGATGGACCGGCGTGATCAGCGCGACATCGTGATCTATGTCCATGGCTACAACAACACCCTGGCCGAAAGCGTCTATCGGGTGGCCCAGATGCATTCCGACCTGAAGGTGCCCGGCGTGGCGGTGCATTACGCCTGGCCTTCGCGGGGATCGGCGCTGGGATATGTCTATGACCGGGATTCCGCCCTGTTCGGACGCGACGGGCTGGAGGATCTGATGCAGCAGGTCGCCGATGCCGGCGCGCAGCGGATCCTGATCGTCGCGCATTCCATGGGCAGCGTCGTCGCGATGGAGACCCTGCGCCAGACGGCGATTCGCGGCCGCCGCGGCGTGATGGAGCGGATCGGCGGCGTGGTCCTGATCTCGCCCGATCTGGACGTGGATCTGTTCCACTCGCAGGCGGCCGCGATCGGTCGGCTACCGCAGCCCTTCCTGATCTTCGGCTCCAGCCGCGATTCCGTCCTGGGCCTGTCGTCGCGCCTTGCCGGGCGGCTGGACCGGCTGGGCAACCTGAAGGATCTCGCGCCGCTGGCCGATCTGGAGGTCGTCTATCTGGATACGGCGGCCTACAATCAGGGAAGCGGGCATTTCAACCTGGGAACCTCTCCGGCGCTGCTGCAACTGCTTGGCGGGATTGCCAATATCGACGCGGCCTTCCGGGCCGAGGGCGACGCGCGGGTCGGGCTGCTGCCTGGCGTGGTCCTGACCATGCGCCGCGCCACCGAAATCGTGCTGACGCCGGTCGAGGTCTTGGCCGAGGGCGATTGACCGGGCTGCGGCACTTGGCCCCTTCCGTGCCGGGGCAAGCTGTGCAAGCATTTCCGCAGATGCTGCCACCCGTGATGAGGTCGCAATGCCACGCCGCCCCGGCCCAGGAACGACTCGCGCCCCGGATCCGACCTCGGATCTGAAATGGTCCGATGTCACGCCGGAACGGCTCTGGCTCGGCCGCCGCGATGTGATGGCGGGCGCCGCGGCGCTTCTGGCCGCGCCCGCGCTGACGCGGCCCGCCTTCGCCCGGATCGAGGCGGCGCCAAGTGCCCTTTCGACCGACGAGGCGCCGAACACATTCGAAGAGATCACGAATTATAACAATTTCTACGAATTTGGCTGGGAGAAGACCGACCCCGCCCGCAATGCGCATCTGATGACCACCGACCCGTGGTCGATTACCATCGATGGGCTGGTCGAGCGGCCCGGCGTCTACGATCTGGCCGATGTGATGAAGGGCCAGCCGCTTGAGGAAAGGATCTACCGCTTCCGCTGCGTCGAGGCCTGGAGCATGGTCATCCCCTGGATCGGCTTTCAGCTTTCGGGCCTGTTGGAGCGGGTGGGCGTCCAGCCCGGTGCGAAATATGTCGCCTTCGAGACATTGCACCGCCCGAACGAGATGCCAGGCCAGTATCGCACCGCGATCCGCTGGCCCTACCGCGAGGGCTTGCGGATTGACGAGGCGATGAACCCGCTGACGATCCTTGCCACCGGGCTTTACGGCAAGGAGATGCCCAAGCAGAACGGTGCGCCGATCCGCCTTGTCGTGCCCTGGAAATACGGTTTCAAGTCGATCAAGAGCATCGTGAAGATCAGGCTGGTCGAAGAGCAGCCGCCCACGACATGGCAGCAGCTTCAGGCCGGGGAATACGGCTTTTACGCCAATGTGAACCCCGAGGTGGACCATCCCCGCTGGTCGCAGGCGACCGAGCGGCGCATCGGCGCCGGGCTTCTGGCCGGTCGACAAGAGACGCTGATGTTCAACGGCTACGCGGATCATGTGGCCGGGCTTTACGACGGGATGGACCTGCGGGCCCTCTATTGAGGGGGCCTCGGGTCGCGGTGGCGCGGATCGCCGGGGCAATGAACCAACTGCTGCGCGCGCTGCCCGGCTGGTCGGTCTGGCTTCTGGGTCTGATGCCGCTGGCCTGGCTGGTCTGGCTTGTGTTCTTCGGCGGGCTCGGCGTCGATCCGGTGAAGGAGATCGAGCATCGCCTGGGCAAGATCGGGTTGTGGTTTCTGGTCGGGGGGCTGGCGATCTCGCCCTTGCGGCGGCTGGGGGTGAATGCGCTTCGTCATCGCCGCGCGATCGGGCTGCTGGCCTTCCTTTATGTGGCGCTGCATTTTCTGGCCTGGCTGATCCTCGATATGGGGATGCTCTGGGGCCAGGCCGGGCGGGACCTGCTGCGGCGACCCTATCTGTTCCTGGGAATCCTGGGCCTTGCGCTGATGCTGCCCCTGGCGCTGACCTCGAACGATGCCTCGATCCGTCGGCTGGGCCGGGCCTGGCGGCGCCTGCACTGGCTGACCTATCCTGCTGTGCTTCTGGGGGTGGCGCATTACCTGTGGCAGATGCGGATCGTGTCGACCGAGGGCTGGCTGTGGCTGGCGGCGGTGCTCGGGCTGATCCTGCTGCGATTCCGGCCCAGGTGAATCACCCCGAGGCGCCGATTCCCGGACGATTCCTGCAAGTGCTTGAATTTGCTTGCCAGATCTGGGGTGATTTGCGCAACATTCTTGCGCGGCACGGTTTTGGTCCCGGTGCAGCGTCAGACGGGCGCGAAAAAATCGGCGCGAAAAACCGTTGTTTTGTTGAGTATTGAGGCAGTCTGCGAAGAATTTGTGAAATCGGGCGATTTTTTCACTTGCGGGATTTGATTGTGGGGCCTAGATACCGGCTCACCGAAACGGAACGGACGGTTGAGCGCGGCGGAAGCGGCGCGGTGCTGGCGGGAAGTGACGGGCGCTTCGGCCTTGAGGTT